>JAGRJL010000816.1 GCA_020442775.1 Lysobacterales bacterium
TGAAGCGCCGCAGCTGGCGCTGGGAACCACGCTATTTTCCGCCCCTGTCAACGATGGAACAGCTGCTGTTCCAGCTGATCGCCAGCGGTTTCACCCTGCTGACCTTGACCATCCTGGCCGGTCTGCTGTTCATCCATGACTGGTTCGCCCAGCACCTGATCCACAAGACCGTGCTGACCATCGCCGCATGGCTGATTTTCGGCGGGCTGCTGTTCGGGCGCTGGCGCTACGGATGGCGCGGCATGCGCGCGGTCCGGCTGACCCTCGCGGGCATGGCGCTGCTGCTGCTGGCATTCTTCGGCAGCAAATTCGTGCTGGAACACGTACTGAAGCGATACGCATGAGCAACTCTCGCGAAATCATTGACTTAGAGAGTACACTTGCGCAGCCGGATGAGACCGGCGCCGCCAGTGCCAGCATGTCCTCTGCGAAAGCACCCGCATCGCGTCGATTCACCCGCCTGCCCTTCGACGGTACCGCGCGGCTGTTTTCATCCACCGCGATGTGGGAAACCCAGGTACTGGACCTGTCTCTGCGCGGGGTGCTGGTGCAGCGGCCCGAGGGCTGGGACGGCAAGGTCAAGGCCAATTTCCGCCTCGAACTGCGGCTGGCCGGTACCGCCATCATCAGCATGGCGGTGACCCTGGCCAATGTCGCCGATCAACTGCTGGGCTTCCGCATTGAGCACCTGGACTGGAACAGCTTCCAGCACCTGAAGCGCCTGATCGAACTCAATCTGGGCGACAGCGAATCGATGTTCCTCGAGCTATCCGCGCTGGGCCCAGGGGAAACGCCCGCCAAATAGGGATCAGGACTGCTCGGCAACCCAGTCCAGCGCCTCGACCAGCCGATCCACCGCAACCACCTTGAGTTCACCGATCTGATTCTTGCGCGGCGCATTGGCGCGCGAGACCAGCGCGGTGCGGAAACCGTGTGCAGCGGCCTCCTTCAGGCGCTCCTCGCCGTTGGCGACCGGACGGATCTCACCGGCCAGCCCAATCTCGCCAAAACTGATGGTGCGTTCCGGTAGCGCACGATCACGCAGCGAGGACGCCACCGCGAGCACGGTGGGGAGATCGGCGGCGGTCTCGCTGATCTTGATCCCGCCAACCACGTTGACGAAGACATCCTGGTCATAAACGCTCAGGCCACCGTGCCGATGCAGCACCGCCAGCAGCAGGGCCAACCGATTCTGCTCCACGCCGACGGCAACTCTGCGCGGATTGGACAAGGGGCTCTGATCGACCAGCGCCTGCACTTCCACCAGGAGCGGCCGGGTGCCCTCGCGGGTGACCACGATCGCGCTGCCGGGCTGCCCGCTGTGAGCGCCGCTGAGAAACATCGCCGACGGATTGGGCACCTCGCGCAGGCCGCGGTCGGTCATCGCAAACACGCCGATCTCGTTGATCGCGCCAAAACGATTCTTGATCCCGCGCAGAATTCGCAGTCGTCCCCCGCTGTCGCCCTCAAAGTAGAGCACTGCGTCAACCATGTGTTCGAGCACCCTGGGCCCGGCGATCCCGCCTTCCTTGGTCACATGACCGATCAGAAAGACGCTGATGCCCTCGGTCTTGGCGAAGCGAACCAGCCGCGCCGCCGATTCGCGCACCTGCGAAACCGAGCCCGGGGTGGAGGTCAGTTCGTTGACGTAGCAGGTCTGAATCGAATCGATCACCAGCAGCTGCGGGCGCTCCGCCGCGGCACTGGCCAGAATCGTGTCCACGTCGGTTTCGGCCAGACATCGAACCGCGTCTACCGAAGCCTCCATCCGGGTGGCCCGCGCCGCGATCTGTCCCAGCGATTCCTCGCCGGAAACGTAAAGCACCTTGGCCGACTGCGATTGTGCTGCAAGGACCTGCAGCAGCAGGGTCGACTTGC
>JAGRJL010000098.1:0-3008 GCA_020442775.1 Lysobacterales bacterium
CTACTGGCGCGCCGTTGGCAGCCTTGACTCGCTCTGTGAGCGCGCTGAGGCGCTGGGGCAAAAGTGGTTGCGGGGGATGCGCGCAGTGCGGGCGCTGGAGCCACCAAGGTAAGACAGCCAAGCCTGCGACTACTGCTCAGCCAAGTCCGCTGAGCGGGCGGTCGTGGATAGACCACCACTACTCGCGTCTCGTTCGGCGAACTGATCTGCCAATCATGCCGTCAGGCGGCCAACTTCGCGCTTCCCGGAGTTCTTGGGAGATTTGAAGTCGCAGCTCACCGTTTCGACGATTCCCCGAGAACGGTTTCCGTGTGTCCCGTGCTGTTTTGGTTTCCGTGTTTTGGTTTCCGTGCTGTTTGTGCGTGCTGTTTAACTCTCCCATGTTGTTTAGGCCTCTTGTAGACAGCAAAGGGTTCCTGATCACCCTTCGGGACAGTTCAGCAAGCTGGGCACTCCGCTTTCAAATCCATCCTGCATCACGCCATCGACCACACCCGTCTCGTCGACCCGCAGCGCGCTCATGGTAGTCCCGCGATTGGTTGCCGCCGTTCCGGCGACACGCAAGCTGCCATCGTTGGCAATCTGCATGGCATGCCTGACACCACCCATCGGCATGATCCGATCTGACCAAAGCAAATCACCGGTCGGGCCCGCATATTTGGCGATCGCCAATTCATCGTAGAGACATTCACTGGCCAATCCGCCCAAGACATACACGTCCCCAGCGGCATTGATGCGCAAATCCATCGCCCGCTCGAACCAGGCCGTCGGCGTACCGAAGTAGCGCTCCCAAAGCTTTTCGCCATCGGAGCCCGCATACTTGATGACGACCCAGTCGCTGTCATCGGGAAAGCGCTCTGCGGTCCCTGAGATCAACACTGCTCCGCTCGAGTCAATGCGAACGCCGTAGGCCCGAAAGCCGCCACCAGCCGGCCCCGGGTGGCCGTCAAACCACTGCACGGAGCCGTCGCTGCCTTTGTATTTGATGGTTGCCAGATCCCACTCGTCAACATCGACGTTGTAGTAGGTGCCTGTGCTGACGATGTCGTCGCTGTTATCGATTGCCAGTGCGAACGCCTCGCCATTGATTCCCAGTTGATCATCACTACTGGCCAGCCATTGCAGCGCGCCGGTGGCACCAGAGAACTTCAGAGTGGAGAACCCCCACAACCCCGCCCTGCCCGCCACCACGACGTCTCCGGCGGAGTCCACTGCTAGATCGTGAACCTCCCCGGAAACGCTGTTGTACTCCGTGGCCCACTGTTCTTCGCCGTCGGTACCCCGATACTTGACTACGGCGATACTGAACCCCATCCCGAGAGTCGGAGTCATTCCCGCCACGATCACGTCGTCATTGGCATCCAGCGCCATGGCCGACGGCGTCTGATGGCCTGTTCCGGGCGCGGAAGTGAATCGCGCATTCCAAAGCTCGCTTCCCGTAGCGCCGTCGTATTTGATCGTGTAGTAGTCGGTACGGGTCTGAATATCACCATAGGCGCCGCCGGTAACCAACACATTGCCCTCACTATCCAGCGCCAGCGCGACCACTCTGTCGCTGGCGCCGCCATCGTAGCGTGTGCGCCACAGCCAGTTCCCGTCCGGATCAAGCTTGCCGGTGAGATAGTCGTAGCCGGTGCTGTTGAACTCGCAGCCAGCGACGAAGGTGTTGCCTTGGTCATCCACCGCAACCGCCCGCTGCTCCGAGTACGGTCCGGCACAACCGAAGGTGGTGTGGGTTTCAACAACACCCTCATCCGCCACCCACAAGGTAGTTCCAGCGTCCCCGTCCAGCCTTACCACCGCGAAATCCGATCGCCCAACAGACGAGTAGTCACTAGTGCCGACGAGCAAAGGGTTTCCAGCCCCGTCCACACCAATCCAGGCAACCGTATCGCCGTTCTCTGCGGCGCTGCGATAGTGGGAGGTCCACGCATCAGAGCCGTCCGGGTCGACACCCGGGACAGACACAACTCAGAATATTCCTACACCACAACGCGGAAAATTCCTACACGACACCGGGAAAAGTGCCGACAGACAGCCTCGTCGCCGTCAGGCACGCTGCCCCTATGACCACCGCTCGCGCCCTCATCATGCCGCCGGGAGAGCCAGGCACCTTCCATTGCGTCTCGCGCTGCGTGCGCCGGGCTTGGCTGTGTGGCGTCGACCCCTACTCGGGGTGCAGTTTCGAACATCGTCGGCAATGGGTGGAAGATCGGTTGCTGGCGTTGTCTGAGATCTTCGCCGTTGGTATCCACAGCTACGCGGTGATGAGCAATCACGTCCACCTGGTGGTTCATGTCGAGCCGGCCCTCACTTCTTCCTGGTCCGAGCGCGAAGTCGCTGAGCGCGCCGTAGCGCTGCATTGTCCGGCGCACTTCTCCGACAAGATGAAGCAGTCTCGGGTGTCCACCTGGAAGGATGATCCCGACCGAATCGCCTGGTTTCGCGCCAAACTCGGTTCACTGAGCCACTTTATGCAGGCCCTGAACCAGTTCATCGCCAAGGCCGCCAACGCCGAGGACGGCTGCACCGGCAAGTTCTGGGAGGGGCGGTTCAAGTGCCAGCGATTGGAGGATGAGTCGGCGGTGCTGTCGGTGATGACCTACGTGGATCTGAACCCGATTCAGGCCAAACTGGCCGCTGATCTTCCCAGCTCCGATCACACCTCGGTGAAACGGCGAATTGAGGGCATCGCCCACAGTCCACGCAAAGCCAAGTCACGCCTCGGACCAGTGCTCGGCACCTGCCAGACGCCGCTGCTGGAGATCAGTGAATTGGCCTACGTGGAATTGGTTGACTGGACCGGCCGGCTACTGCATCGGCAAAAGCGCGGGAAGATCGCTGCGGGTACGCCGCCTATCTTGAAGCAGTTGGAGATCAGCGAACGGCGCTGGACCGGCCAGGTCCGACGACATCCCCCCGCTTTCAGTAGCAGTTGGATTTAGAGTCCGGGGTTAGCTTACCTGCTTCTTTCAGTTGCTTCGCATAGGCTGTCGGGGTTAGGCCGC
>JAGRJL010000098.1:3137-3335 GCA_020442775.1 Lysobacterales bacterium
AGCTCTCGATGTAGGCGTTCTGGTTTGGCTTGCCGGGCTCGATCAGGCGCAGCTTCACACCCGAGTCGTGTGCCCACTCGAGCATCGCTTTCCCGCAGAACTCCTTGCCGTTGTCCGAACGGATAACCTCGGGTAGCCCGCGGCTCAGCGCCAGGCGGTTCAAGACGCGAACAACCCCGTGGCCTGAGATCGCCCGTT
>JAGRJL010000817.1 GCA_020442775.1 Lysobacterales bacterium
ACGTGGCCCACCTGACCACCGAACTGAACCAGGTACGCGGCGCATTGGCTGCCAGCCGATTGGAGCGTGTCGCCAGACTCGCCCATCGCGGCCTGCGGCGCCTGGGTCTGGTTGGTCGACGGTGACCGCTGCGATCGAGGATCTACAGACCCTGATCGCGCAGATGGCACCAGCGCTCCGCGCGGAACCTTATCTGTATGTCGAATTGCCCGGTGCGCCTTCGGCGGCACAAATTGAACAGCTGCGCCCCTTCGCGCTATTTCACGAAGACGAAGGCTACAGCGCGGTGGTCAGCGCCGCGGATGCGGGCGAGGCCGGACTGAGTGGCGAGGGACCTTTCGCGCTGATCAGCCTGCGGGTGCACTCCAGCCTGACCGCGGTCGGGCTGACCGCGGCGATCGCTTCGACCCTGACCGACGCCGGCATCAGCGCCAACGTGATTGCGGCCTTGCGCCACGACCATCTGCTGGTCGCTGCCGCCGACGGCGAGCGTGCACTGGGACTGCTGCAGGACCTGGCAAGGCGGGCTTTGGTACCCGATCAGGCGAATCCGGGCTGAATCCCGACCTGGACCTGCCAGACCAGAAAGGCCGCGTAGGCGAGCAACAGCATCGCCCCGCTGCGCCGACTGATCCGCTTGTTGCGCAACATTATCGGCACCAGCACCAGGGCGAAACCGATCATCATCGGCAGCTCCATGGAAACTACCGCCTTGGCCACCGGCAGCGGATGCACGGTCGAGGTGATCCCCAGAATCAGAAAGATATTGAACAGGCAGGAGCCGAGCACATTGCCCAGTGCGATTTCCACCTGCCCGCGCCAGGCGGCCATTCCGGACGAGGCCAGCTCCGGCAGGCTGGTGCCGATGGCGACCACGGTCAGACCGATCATCAATTCGCTCATGCCGAGGATCCGCGCCATCGCCACCGCGCCGTCGACCATCAATTCGGCGCCCAGGATTAACCCGATCAACCCGCCGATGGTACGCAGCGCAGTCTTGCGCGGAGAGAACTCACTGGCGGGCACCGATTCGGCCAGCGCGTCCTGAATATTGGCCGGCTCCAGCCGCATGTCGGCGGCGACCAGGGCAATGACCCCGGCAAAACCGGCCAGCAGGATCAACCCATCCAGCCTTGACAGGCCGCCGTCCGCGCACAGCAGCCACAGACCAACGCTGGCCGCAATCAGAATCGGCGTTTCCACCTTCACCAGACGCATCTGCACCGCCAGCGGCGCGATCAGCGCGGAAATACCGAGAATCAGGCCGACATTGGCGATGTTGCTGCCAACCACGTTGCCAATCGCCAGGTCATAGCGACCATGAAAAGCGGCCGCCAGATTGACCGTGAGCTCCGGCGCCGAGGTGCCGAAGCCAATCAGGATCATGCCGATGACGAACTCGCGCACCCCGAATCGGCGCGCCAGATCCGAGGCGCCGCGCAGGAACTGATCGGCGCCCACGGTCAGGATGACCAGTCCGAGCACGAAGATCAGCGCGTGTGTCAGCATGAGTTCACCAGCTAAAAAGGGTGGCGGAGCTTAGCAGGCTCAGCCGCATTGGTCGCGTGAGCTGGGGCCTGTAGCAATCCTCAATGCTTCTTCCTGGGGATATACAGGTCGGTGACGGTGCCCTCGTAGACTTCAGCGGCGAAGTTCACCGTCTCCGACAGGG
>JAGRJL010000818.1 GCA_020442775.1 Lysobacterales bacterium
TGCCTGGCCGACGTCAGGGCAAATCTGGAGGCGGTCAGGGTCGAGCTCGGTGCCCAGGGCGAACGTCTGCAGCGGGAAAGCTGGCTGAGTGACTACGATCACATTGCCATCGCCTTCCCGCGATCCTTTTCCGCGCCAATCACGCTGTACTTCGGCGATGGCGGAGTGGTGCGCAGCGCAGCGGCCTACGCCCACCTGAACGGTGACTCGACCGCCGCGCTCGAGCAGCTCTGCATGCACACCCGCAGCTGGCGGCTGCTGCGTCAGCACACCGATCTACTGGTGGCCGATGTGCTCGGTCAGTCGGTGATATCGGCCAATGCCCGATTGGTGGCCGAGATACTGGCGGAGGATCCCCAGCTGGATACGCTGGCATGCCTGGACAGCTTTGCGCCGTTAGGCGACGAGGAACTTGACCAGTGCTCGGCGATGGTGGGCGAGTATCAGGCGCAGGCACAGTTGATGGACGCGCTGGAAGCCGACAGCGAAGCGGTTACCTGGATTCAGCGGCGGATGATCAACTCGCGCCACAGCCTGGCGCTGATGGCGCAGTCCAGGGCCTATTATTGCCAGGCGGCGCATCAGCAGCGGATCCAGCAGCGCACTCCCGAGCCTGCTCCGCCGGAACACCGATGTTCGCTCGGTGGTCAGCTGTTCAACCCGTTAGGCTGTGTGCTGGTGGCAATCGCCCAACCGGTCTACGACATCTATTACCTGCGCGCACTGGATCTGGACGCGCAGCTGAAAACCCTTCAGGCGGCCCGCTGGCTGCGCGCACACGCGGCCGACCAGACGCCAGCTCAGGGCCTGGCGCGACTGCCGGCCGAGCTGCGCAGTCCCTCCCATCAGTTGAGCCTGAGCCCCGATGGCACTGATCTGCAGCTGCAGCTTTTGCAGCCTCGCGGCGCAGAGCCCTGGTCAATTCCAATCTCCCGGCCTGTAGCCGACCCGAATTAGGTGGTAACGGCCGTCTTTCGCCTCTGCTGATGCGTTGGCAGTCGTCAGACCCGCTAGTCCGCCTTTGGCGTGATCACCTCTCGATGCATCGGCGCCAGAATGGCCAGCAGCTTGTTCTGCGAGCGGAAGGGAATCTCATGTCGATCCATGGCGATTTGCAGATCCTCGACCAGCGCGTTGAAGTCGGCGCGGTCGATGATGCTGCCGTTGTGTGACTCGACCATGTCGCGGCCGGTGTAGACGCAGTCGCCACCGAGAATGACGCAGAACTGTTCGGCCAGCTGGCGCTTGATCCGGTCGTTCTCGGTGTGCTCGAAGAACGGCCGCAGGCGGGGATCCTCGAGCATGATCTCCATGAAGCTATCCATCAGCGCAGTCAGCCCGGGCATCCCGCCAAAGTCGTCCAGCACCGGACGCAGTTCGGGATGGGGCGGCGCCGGGTTGGGGACCGCATCTTGCGCCCATGACGGCGTACCAAGAAGCAGCAACATGCATCCGGCAATCAGTGCTTTCATCGACTAGAACTCCAGCTGAGGTGATTGGCGGCCCTAGAAGCCGCCCTGCACCGAAAGGTAGTAACCGGTCTGGTCGTCGGCGATGACGATGTTGCCCAGATCGACGTAGGCCAGGGTCATTGAGAGGTGCTTGCTGGGCGCCCAGGCCACGAACACATCCCACCAATCGTCTTCAGTGGCGATCCCCAGGTTGTCCGGTTTGCTGCGGTATTCGGCGCCCACCGCCAGCTTGCGCGAGAGCAGATAGGCCGCGGAAAACTCCAGCTGCGCGCG
>JAGRJL010000819.1 GCA_020442775.1 Lysobacterales bacterium
GCAGGCGCGCCGCCGTCAAAGGGATTCTCGGTCGCGGCCAGGAAGCGAAGGCCGGCGGTCGTGGTGGTTGGCTTGGGCAGCGCCATGCCGCTGGCGGCCGACCCCGGGACCCGACAGGTGGGTGACTCGTAGTTCCAGTAGACCACCATCGTCGATGCCACCGAGTCATTGCTCACTCCGCAATGGGTCGCGGTCAGGAACAGCATGCGGCGGTCATTGGCGGTGTTGTTGACCAGTGAACCGGTACAGGCAAAGACCCCGTTGCGGCTGTAGGCGCCGACCGAACGACGCGGCGCATTCCAGGGGTCGCCGTCGGCCAGACAGGCCACGTCGGTGTTGCACGATCCCGACTTGCAGACCTTGGAGCGATGACCGAAGCCCCGATAGCCGTGGCCAATGTGGGTCAGTCTCAACTCCACCTGATCGACCTGGCGACTGTCAACGCTGAGCTGCAAAATTGCCTGATCACCACCCAGCACCGGGGTCCACAGCTGACCATGTTCGAGCATGTCCGCTCGGGTGTAAGGACCCAGGGCGGTCTTGCCGTCGCCGGCCACGATCAGCAGCTGTGCACCGGGGGGCAGCGCGAAGCGCTCAAAGCCGAAATTGAGGTGCACCGCATCGGCCGCATAGAGCTTCAGCCGCCAGACCCACGGACCCTTGGCCGGGCGTTCCCAGCTGCCGGAATTGGACGGCGTGTAGTCGACCGCATGACTGACTGCAAAGCGCTTGGGTGCGTCCAGCGCATCGGCGACTTCGTCTTCGGCCGCCAGCTTGGCCAGATCCAGTGCCTTCCAGCGCAGGGTCGGCAGTTCTTCACTGGCCTTGAGCACTTCGGCGTATTGAGACGGCGCGGCCCATGCGGCAGTTGCCAGGCTCAGCAGCAGTAAAAGTGGCCAACGGGTAATCGCGGAATGAGCCAAGGTCTTCTCCAACAACATGACTGGGGGGCGCTACGCCGAGTCCGTCTTTTTACCACTATGCCGATGACGAATCCCCAACCAGATTGGGGATAGGCGATTTGTGGCGCCATTAGCGGCGAACAGGCGGATAATCAAAATTGGGTGAAAGCGATACGGCACAACGGGGGTCCATAGCAACAATCATCGACTGGGGGAGTTTCGAAATGTTTGGGTTGATCTGCAATCTGTACGACTTCATCGTTGACCGGCTGCGCGGAATGGGGGAGATCGTTCCACGGCTGGTGATGCGATTGGTAATGGGCTGGGAATTCTTCGAGGCAGGCTGGGAGAAGCTGCACGGGGAGAACTGGTTCAGCGGGATTCAGGCGAACTTCCCATTTCCCTTCGACATCATCCCGGCCGGGATCAGCTGGACCATTGCCACCTGGTTCGAGCTGATCGGCGCGATCATGCTGTGGCTGGGTCTGGGCACCCGCTTCTTCCCCTTTTCGCTGCTGGTGCTAACCTTCGTTGCCACCGCCGCCGTGCACTGGCCGGACATGTGGACCATGTGGTCGGATCTGTTGAAGGACTATGCGGTTTCCGACAAGGGCTAT
>JAGRJL010000820.1 GCA_020442775.1 Lysobacterales bacterium
GCAGGCGGCGCCCTGTTCCTGTTTTCCGACAGCGTGATCGCGATCAACCGCTTTGCCTGGCCGTTTGAATCGTCCAAGGCGGTCGTGTTGGTGAGCTACTGGGCGGCCCAATGGCTGATTGCCAGCTCTGTTCCCCCAGTCTCAAGAGCCAGCGCCGGAACCGAGGGGCAATACCCCCCCAGGTAATCAATTTATACTGATCGTGCCGTTCGTGTTCGAAGGCTGCTGCCCTCGGGCTAACATCGAATTTCCGGGGAGCGACTTTCACCGCGTGGTGACAGGCAGACTTGCCAGAATCAGACCACGGGTCGCTCAGGGGGGGGCGCGGAAGGCGTGGTGTGCGACATTTTTCGATAGCTTCAATCGCTCGACTGTTGGCGCTGTTTGGCACCAGCATGCTGGTGATCTTCCTCAGCTTGAGGTTCACCGGCACGACAGAGAAGATCGCGACGATCTGGCCGTTCAACGCCTTGGTGCTGGCACTGCTGCACTGGCAGCCTCGATCCCGTTGGCCGGCAATACTCGCAACCGCTTTTCTTGCTGATGCCCTGACCGGCATTTTGATGCACGTACCGATCCGGTTGACGATTGGCTTCGCAATGGCCAATCAGGTGGAGATCATCCTTTGCGCTGGCTTGTTGTACGGTGAGCCAGGCGCCTTTCGGCTGGATAATCGACGCGCCCTGATTCGTTTTGTTCTCTTGGCCGGCGGCGCGGGTCCTGCCTGCTCAGCATTCATCGCCTCCCTGCTACTGGTGCACGTGCGACCAATGGCCGAGACCTTCCTGGCCTGGTTCACTTCCGACGCGCTGGGGATGATGGTGTTCGCCCCCGCCCTGTTGATCTTGGGGTCAGCGCCGGATCGGCTCTATCGAGCCAGTTCGAACAAGGACCGGCTGCTCGCAGTGGTCGGCGTCGCCGCGGCGCTCATCGTGGTCTTCGCCCAGCATTCTTATCCGATCCTGTTTGTCATACCTGGCGCGCTGGCACTGGCTTCATTCAAGCTGGGCATGCGCGGCGCTGCGGCCGGCATCCTGGCGACAGCGGCGGTGGCTATCGCATCGACAATAGTCGGAATCGGGCCGATCCATCTGTCCCACGGCGACCGCACCGAACAGATCCTCCTGCTACAGGCGTTCCTGGGTTTTGTCTCATTGACCATCCTTCCCATTGCTTCTGCCCTGGAGAGATCTCAGGGCATCTTGGACAACAGTCAGGCCGCCAATGAAGCGTTGACGAAGGCACGTCAGGCGGCCGAAGAGGCCCGGACCGAGGCCCTGGAGCATGCCCGGCGCTATCGAGATCTTGCCGAGTATACGACTGACATTGTCCTGCGCTATGGCCCTGGCGGGGTGATTTCCTATGCCTCGCCAGCGATTCGCAGCCTGGCCTTGGAGCCAGAGGAGGTCGCTGGGAAAAAG
>JAGRJL010000099.1:0-4930 GCA_020442775.1 Lysobacterales bacterium
GTGCCGGCACACGAGACGGTGATCAAGCCGAGCGACTCGATGCCGGTGTGCTTTCTGGTTGGCCTGCCGGGCAGCGGGGTGCAACACGTCGCGGCGGCGCTGTCGAAGATCAGCAAGATCTGCCTGCTGGGCGATCGCTTCAGTCACCAGGCGCGCAATGACGGCCTGGCGCGGCCCGATTGGCAGGCGCTGCAGGAAGGATTGGGTGAGGCCCAGGCGACAATGATGCGGCGTCGCTGGATCAAGCCGCTGCAGCGCATCAACTTGCCCGGCAAGTTCTCGCTGCTGTTGGATTGGCTGCCGCATCTGGACGCACGGATGTACGCAGGCATCGCGCGGGCGATTCCCGAGGCCCGTTTCCTGCTGGTCAATCGCGACCCCCGCGACGCCCTGCTCGACTGGCTGGCGTTTTCCAGCCCCCACCGGATGCGCCTGCCGGCACTGGCCGACGCCGGTCGCTGGTACGCCAATGCCCGCGGTCACCTGCAGTTCGCCTTGGACGATCAGCGAGCGCCAGTGCATCAGGTCAGCCTGGAACAGCTTGCCGATCCGGGCGCGCAGGATCAGCTGCTGCAGTTTCTGGGCCTCGACACCCAGCCGATGGAAGTCGACCCGCCGCGAACCCTGGGCGGTTTGCTGGCTGAATTCCCCAGCGGTCACTGGCAGCATTACGCCAGCGAGATGGAGCCTGCGTTTAGGGCGCTGGGTCGGGTTTAGTCGCGGCGCGCTGGGTCGCGCAGGTCTCGGATTCTGCCCAGAGATACGCCCTGGTGTAGGAGTCAGCCCTGCTGACGACCGACTGGCCGCGGCAGGCATGAAAGCCGCAGCCAGACCGGCGCGATCCGGTCGCCTGCAGGCAGGCTCCTGCCAAAAGATGGTGTCCTGAGGCTATAGGCCGACGGCGGCGGTCTTGTGGTTTTGGAGCGTGCGCGCACGCGATCAGATGTCAGAATTTCCGGAGCGCCGCGACCATCGCGGCCCCTGTCTATTTGTCGCGTCATCGGAGGCGCCACCCATCGCGAGCAAGCTCGCGCCTGCACGCTGCGATCATCGCTATCGGCTCGGGATATCAGCCGCTAACCGGCCCCACAGCACTTCTTGTACTTCTTGCCGCTGCCGCAAGGGCAGGGGTCATTGCGGCCGACGCTGTGGCTGCGCCGCACCGGCGTGTGTGCGTTCTTCTCCAGGCGCTTGGCGATTTCGGCCAAGGTCTCTGGAATCCCCACGATCAGCTCGCGACGATCGGTGAGGCTCAAATTGAACTCCATGCCTTCGGGCTGATGGGAGAGCTGAATCAGCGGCAGCATCAGCGCGAAAAGCAGCTTGTCCTGCTGCAGATGGTTGCCGATGTTGGGACAGAAATAGCCGAGGCCGGCGCGAAAGCCCTCCGACCAGCGCTCGCCCAGTCGGCTGGACGCCTCATCGTCATCTGCGCTGAGCTGGCGATCCAGCTGAATCGGCGCGCCGATCAGCTGTGCTGCGCCGCTCACATCGCCACGCACGGCCAGGTGATTGCGGAAGTGGCCGAGGTCATTGATCAGATTGTCCAGCTGTTGGTCATCCAGACTCTCGGCCTGTTCGCCAAACAGCGGAAACAGCACATGCTGCAGGTCGAAGTTCGCCGAATTCGGACTGATCAAGTGGGCGCTGAGGAATCCATCGACATACTCGAAAGGCAATCCCTCCCTGGCTTCAATCTGCTCTGCCCAGTTTTGAGTGATGCGCTGGAGTTGCTCGTCGCTCAGGCGGCCGTCCGAGTCGCCGGCGTAGAAGTCGGCAGTGAGGCGATCTTCGCGGCCGCACAGCCAGTCCATCCGCGCGCCATAGAGCCCCTCGCCCGCCATCAACTCGGCACTCTGGATCTCGCTGGAGAGCTGCTCGATGGCCATCTGAACTGTCCCCGACAGGTCATTGAGCCCGTCATCGCGCAGCACCGGGTCGGCCTCCTTCAGCAGCGGCAGCAGGGCCGGCAGCAGGTCGGCGGTCAACTGCACGCCGGGGCTGAGCATCAGCGCGCCGGGGCTGGCCAGGTCCAGCAAGCTTTGCGTGTCGCCGCCTTCCGGCAAGTCGACCGACTGTTCCATCTCGGCCTTGTCGAACTGATCGGCGCAGCGCTGCGCGGCCTGATCGATCAGGGAAATCGCATCCTTGATCCGATCGTCAGACGACTCGGGCAGCGGGGGAAGCTCGGCGTCGCCGCGCCGCCAGCCCAGCAACCACAGCTGGGGGTCGAAATTCAGCGACCACTGCTCGTCTTCGGGATCGAAGGCCAGACGCAGCGGCTCCACTTGATCGCCAATGCTGCCCATCCGCGCAGCCACCCAATCGGCGTGGCGCCGCAGGTAGTGTGCGGCCTGATTCCGGATATCCGGCTGTTGGCCTGGAGTGAAGTAGCGCGTGGCCAGACCATCCGGATCCAGTTCAGCGACCAGACTGGCGCGGCTGAGCAGACCGTCCATCTCGCTGCAGTCGGCGAAGTCACTGACCTGAACGATCAGGCTTTCATAGTCCATCCATTCGGTCTGGCTCATCGCCGACGGTGCGGCCCCGCTGGAATCGCTGGCTGTGCTCATCGTTGTGCCTTGTCAAATACAACGGCCGCACCAGGAATCCCTGGGCGGCCGTTGGGAACTGCCTGACAATCGCGCGCGGACTACCAGGAGTCTTCGCAGCAGAAGCGGTCAGGGCTGCAACGGCGCCCTAGCGATTGATACCGCCTTTCGTCGGATTGCATAGAACAACTATGCGCGCCGCACCGATAGACGGCCTGAATCACTAGGGCATCCGTTTCGCCTCTAACCCTTCTGCCGCGCAAACTCCTAGCCCGCGTTGATTGCCTTGATCATCTCATCGCCAAACTCGGAACACTTGACCTCGGTGGCGCCCTCCATCAGACGGGCAAAGTCGTAGGTCACGGTCTTGTTGCCGATGGCCACATCCATCGCCGAAATGATTGCGTCGGCCGCCTCGGTCCAGCCCATGTAGCGCAGCATCATCTCGCCCGAGAGGATCACCGAGCCGGGGTTGACCTTGTCCAGACCGGCGTACTTCGGCGCGGTACCGTGAGTGGCTTCGAACACCGCATGTCCGGTGGCGTAGTTGATATTGCCGCCAGGCGCGATGCCGATGCCGCCGACCTGGGCCGCGAGCGCGTCCGACAAATAGTCACCATTGAGATTCATGGTGGCCAGCACGTCGAACTCTTCGGGCCGGGTCAGCACCTGCTGCAGGGTGATGTCGGCGATCGCATCCTTGATCAGCACCTTGCCCGAGGCCAGCGCCGCTTCCTGCTCGGCGTTGGCCGCCGCTGCGCCCTGCGCCGCCTTGGTCCGCTCCCACTGATCCCAGGTGTAGGTGTGATCGGCGAACTGGGTCTCGGCCAGTGCGTAGCCCCAGTTGCGGAAGGCACCTTCGGTGAACTTCATGNNATGTTGCCCTTGTGCACCAGGGTCAACGACTTGCGCTTGTTGGCGATGCAGTACTCGATCGCCCCGCGGACCAGGCGCTCGGTGCCTTCCATCGACACCGGCTTGATTCCGATACCCGAGGTTTCCGGGAAGCGGATCTTGGCGTAGTGCTTGGGGAAGGCTTCCTTGAACAGCTCGAGGAAGCGGCGGTTGGAATCGGTACCGGCCTCGAACTCGATCCCGCAGTAGATGTCCTCGGTGTTCTCGCGGAAGATCACCATGTCCACCTTCTCCGGATGGCGTACCGGCGAGGGCACCCCGGAGAACCATCGCACCGGGCGCAGACAGACGTACAGGTCCAGCATCTGCCGCAGGGCAACGTTGAGCGAGCGAATGCCACCGCCAATCGGGGTGGTCAGCGGGCCCTTGATCGAGACCAGATAGTCGCGGCAGGCCTGCACCGTCTCGTCAGGCAGCCAGGTCTGGAACAGGTCGTTGGACTTCTGACCGGCGTAGATCTCCATCCAGTGGATCTGACGCTGGCCGCCGTAGGCCTTGGCCACCGCCGCATCCAGCACCCGCACCGAAGCGGCCCAGATGTCGGCACCGGTGCCGTCGCCTTCGATGAACGGGATGATCGGGTTGTTGGGGACCTGCAGCTTGCCGTTGTCGATCGTGATCTTGGCACCACCCGCGGGAACCACGGGGCTGGGCGATTGAGTCATGAAGCCTCCCTTGTTAATCGAGTGAGGGGGTAATGCTGACCGGGGATTGTGGCAGAAAAGCGAGGGCTGAGGGCCCAGTCACCAGGGCCCAGTTTTGCTTCCTGCCCTGACTGGGCCCTACTGCCCTGGGCCCTGAGCCCTCTTCTACCGTTACACCGTCGCAAAGTGCTCGCGGGCGAAGGCCACGCGCTCGGCGGGGGTCTCGGCGAACTTGTCGAGGGCTTCGATTCTGGCCAGGCGATGATGCAGGCCGTTGCCGTTGGCGATCTGGATTGCCAGGCCCGGGCGGGCGTTGAGCTCCAGGATCATTGGTCCCAGATGCTTGTCCAGCACGATGTCCACGCCCACGTAGCCCAGCCCGCTCATCTCGGACGCGGTCGCGGCAATCATCATCAGTTCCTCCCAGTGCGGGATCTCCATGCCGATGATCGAATGTTCGGTGTCGGGATGCTCCTTGACCGGTTCGGTTCCCCACACACCCTTGCAGGTGCGACCGGTAGGCAGGTCGATGCCGACCCCGATGGCGCCCTGGTGCAGGTTGGCCTTGCCGTCGGACATCCGCGTGGGCAGCCGGATCATGGCCATCACCGGGTAGCCCTGAAATACGATGATGCGCACGTCGGGAACGCCACGGTAACTGACGTGATCGAACACCGGATCGAACTCCACGCAGTATTCGATCAGCACCGCATCGGCCTGACCGCCCAGACTGAACAAGCCCGACAGTGCGTTGGAGAGGTGGTGATTGAACTCATCCGGGGTCATCAGCATGCCGTTGGAGCGGCGGTATTTGTCGCC
>JAGRJL010000099.1:4993-5803 GCA_020442775.1 Lysobacterales bacterium
AACTTCTCGCGATCCTTGAGCTTGGCGTGCACTTCCTCGATCTCGTGCTCTTCGCGGACCACCGCATAGAGCTCGGGCACCGGCAGCTGATGTTCGATCGCCAGCTTCTTGGTCAGCAGCTTGTCGTCCACCCGCGGATAGAACTTGCGCTGGTTGTAGCGCAACACGTAGTCGGCGTTGCGCTGATTGATCCCGACCAGCCCGATCTTGCGCAGGCGTTTGGCAACCGCGAAGGGGTTGAAGATCATTTCGGCGTGTCCGCGGCGAGCGCCCTGAAGCGCACCAGCTCAGTCAGGCGGTAGCCGGAGTAGCGACCCAGCAGCAGGGTGATCGCGAACAGCACCAGCAGCAGTTCGGGGTACACGAAGAACAGGAACTCCAGCCGGTCCCAGGTCATGATCAGGTAAGCCAGGCAGGCGGTGACCAGGGTTCCGAACCCTTCTTTCAGCGCATGTGAGGGCCCGCGCTCGTCCCAGGCGATCGACATGCGTTCGATGGTCATCGCCATGATCACGATCGGGAACAGCGCCACCGACAGGCCGACCTCGATTCCCATCCGGTTGCTGACCACGCTGACTGCCGCCATCAGCAACACCACCAGGATCAGCACTGCGGTCAAACGCGGCACCAGCAGCAGTCGCAGGCGCTCCAGATAGAATCGCACCAGCAGCCCCAGGCCCACCACCACCACGAACAGCGCGATGCCGCCGATCAGCCGGGTCTCCCTGAAGGCCAGCGCAATCAGCACCGGCATGAAGGTGCCGAAGGTCTTGATGCCCACGAAATTGCGCAGCAGCAGCATGATGAAGG
>JAGRJL010000821.1:0-935 GCA_020442775.1 Lysobacterales bacterium
GCGCCCCGTCGAAACTGATTTCGACGCGGCACTCGTTCAAGCCGCAGGCGAACCAGCCGTCGCGCAGGGTGATCAGCACATCGTTGCCGTATCGCGGGTGATCGAGAATGATCAGGGAGGCGCGCCGCAGGACCTCGCGTGCGCGGTTGGGTCCGAGGCCGCCGCCGGCATCGTCGACGCTGGCCTGTCTTCCGGATTGGCCACCCTTAGGGTCGCCAATCTCGGTATAGCGCCATGCCTGACCCGCCGCTTCACGCAGCGATTGTTCGAGCAATTGCGCCTTCTCCTCGCGTGTCGCCTCGGCCGCTGCGCGCTGCTCGGCCGGCAGCGCCGCCAGTCGGGTCAGCTCCATCTGCTCCTGTGCCGCCACTGCCCTTTCGCTTTGCTCGACCAGCGACCGCCGATTGTGGTTGTCGAACAATGCCATCACGCCAATGACCGGGAACATGGCCACAGCCATCGCCCACCACAAGGTGTAGACCAGTCCAAGCCCCGGTTTCTCGGGCTCTTGCGCCGGTTGGCTCTTTTCGGAATCCACCCGAATCTCCCGTGATCAGGCGCTTGGTGTAACAGAGCAATCAGAAACAGGGAACCGGTCGGGCGCCCAAGCGAAGTACTGCGGGCACCTGACGCCACTGCTCGTCGGCTTCGGCGAGCGGATCGAAGTCGATCCAGAACTGCTGCTGATCGTCGGCGCGCTCGCCCAGGCTGGCGCGAAAGCCGAGGGATTCAACCTGCTGCAGGCGGCGCTGGGCGTTGGCCTGCTGGCGGAACAGGCCCAGTGAAATGGTGTTCTCCTGATCACCCGCGGTGACCACGTAGTAGTCGCGCAAGCCCGCCGCGGAGAGCTGTCGGGCAGCAGCCAGGGCCTGATCGCGGCTGTCGTAGGCCGGCAGGAAGACGCTGTAGCCGCGCACCACCCGCACATTGTTGCG
>JAGRJL010000821.1:947-1274 GCA_020442775.1 Lysobacterales bacterium
CGCACCTGCAGCCGCGCAGTGAGCGACTGCAGTCCCTCAGTAGTGCGGTTGAGCTCGGCCTCGTCCACCAGTGGTCCGGTGCTATAGCACACGCCAGAGCCGGGATTGGTTGGATCGTCGGCCTGCGCCGCGGCCTGACTCATCGCCACCGCATCGCGTTCGGACAGCAACACCAGTGCCGGCACCCCGGGATCGCTGGCGGTGAAGGGCTTTTCTGGCACGCGCGGACGCAGCCACCACCACGCCGCGGTCGCGATATTCAAGGCCAGCAGCAGCAGAAACAGCACCCGAGTCAACGGCAGTGCCCGTAGCTCAAAGCGCGCATTC
>JAGRJL010000822.1 GCA_020442775.1 Lysobacterales bacterium
GCATAGCTTTGCCTATGGCTGCGACAAGCAACGACGTATCAGGGCAAAAGACGCTGAAATAAGTCAAGGTAATTTGGGGACACCACACTAGTTGGATGGCGCCGGGGTTGGCCCTGCCGCAGTCCATACCGCGATCTGTTCGGCGGTCGCGGGATCGACTTTGGTCAGCCGCAGCCACACCGGACCGAGCAAGTTCGCAGCATGCTGCTCCAGCGCATCGCGAGTCTCGTCTGCGCTACCGAACACATATACGTAAAACCGCTTCTCCAGCGGCGCAATCCGGCCATCGGCGGCGCGGTCGCGCTTCTCTACCCAGCCTTCCAGATCACCGTCAATGATGGCGTTCGCAGTCTTGCGGGGATCCAGCATGCGCATTTCCAGGCCGGACTCGACCACTCGATACTCCACCAGGACGTAGCCCTCCGGCTGTGCGTCTGCATCAACCGGCGCTTCACCGGGCTCATCCCTTGCGGCGATGTAGCGCCGGTCCTCGGTGTGCGCGAAACCGAGCCGCATCTTGGCAGTCAGATCCTCTACCTTCGCATTGCCCGGGTTTGCCTGGTCCAGCTCAATGCCCCACCAGTCTGCGCACCCTTCGGTCACGCGCAAATACATTGGCGAGTCATCGTCGTCGCCATTTTCCACATCCTCCACCAACCAACTGCCGACGAATGCCTGGTCGCAGCTCGCCAAAGGCAGGCTGGGCGGCGACTGAAACTCGACCTTTTCACAGCCGCCCAGGGCCAGGAGCAGCGCGCACGTGAAACAGAACAATGGATATCGGGTGTTCATGGCCATCCTGCACCTAGCGAGTGACGCTCATCTTGCTATGCGGGGACGGTCGGCGCCAACCGCCGTGGCGCCAGGATGTGCCAAATCCGACGAAAAACGCCAAAAGGGCTGCCCCATTTGGCACTGCGTCGATCAGCGCCGTGAAGTTACGCTGCGCACCATAGAATCTCTGGAGCCGCGCCATGTGTATCCGACTTCCGCTTGCTGGCTTGCTCGCGCTTGGCCTCAATATTCCCGCGCTGGCAGCGGAACGTGGCAGCACCAGTGAGCCACTGGAGGCCAAGGCGGTGACCATCGATCGTGCCCAGGCCTTCGTCGGCAAGCGTCAGTTCCGCGTGGTCAACGAAGGCCAGGACGCCGGAATGATCACCGTGCACAGCCGCTTCAACGACGCCGGTCAGTACCTGATCCACGACCACTCGGCAGCCGAGAGCCTGGGCATCGTCGAAGAGATCTTCGTGGTGTTGGACGGCAACAGCTTCGCCCCGATCCGGACCCAGGTGCACGCCCGCATGGGCGAAACCTACCTGGATGCGAACTGGCGCTGGGAGGGGCTTTCCGCCGACAGCGAGATCGAGATCTACAACCTGGGCTCAGGCGAGCATCGCCATTTGCAGCGCCCGGCGCAGATGCCCGCCGGCACCCTGACCCGGGCAACCGCGCTTTATCTTGCCAACGCGATGGACCTGAGCGAGGGCAAGGTCATCGAGCTGAACTGGTTCAACAGCATGA
>JAGRJL010000100.1 GCA_020442775.1 Lysobacterales bacterium
TCGGATTGAGATCCACATAGGTCATTGCCGACAGAATCGCGCCTTCGTCCTCCAGTCGCTGGCAATGGAAGCGCTTGTCCCAGAAGTGGCCTTTCTTGCCGGATTCGGCATTGGCGCGCCGCGCGATGGGGTAGTTGAGGGCGGCCATCAAGTGGCTCAGCGAGCCGAGTCGTGATCTCAGGACCGCGATGCGCTTGGGGTTGTCCTTGAGATTGTTTGCCCGGTTCAATCGCTGCTGCTCGTCTTCGCCTTCCCGTCGATAGAGCGCTGTCGCTCGCTGGGCGACTTCCAGCGCGCTCCAACTTGCCGCCTGTTCCGGGTCAACCGTGATCACCAGATGCAGGTGATTGCTCATCACCGCGTAACTGTGTACCGCGACGGCAAAGATTTCCGCCAGCTCCTCAATTCGCGCCGCGATCCAGTCGCGGCGGTGATCGAAGTTCTGGCCGGTTCGCTTATCCATCCCGCACAGATACATCTGCTGCACCACACGCGCGGTGCAGTGGAAGTGGCCGGGTAGACCGGGCGGTGCAGTGAGGTGGCGCGCTGCTGTCATGCCCGGGAGCATGACGCGCGCCGCCTGGCTTGTCTGTCAGGGATTTGCTCGATACGTGTAGGAATCCTCTTACACAGTGGGTGTCGCCGAGTCAGCACATGGCCGGTTCGACCTCCTGCGCCGCCGCGATTTCGCCCAGCGACCCACCGATCGGTTCGGGCCGGAGAACGCAAATCGCACACATTCGTTTCGGAAACGCTTCAAAGCTGACTGATTCCGGGTGCCTTTTTCGAGTCACTAAGAGTGACCAATAAATTTGCGTGCTGCGCGTGTGTCAGCGCGGTATTACCCGACTGGCGCAGGCGCGTCCTGCCGCTTCTGTCGGACCAGTTTCAGGGTGATGAACACCAAGCCGTGTCAGGAGTAACCGCATTGATTGCGCTGATTAGAAAGTATCCATATTTCCTCGGGGTAATGGCTTTGGTCATCCTGGTATTTACTGCCGAAGTGAATGTATCGAGGTGGCAGCCGGCTTTCCTGACTCAATCGGATGTCCGGCAAAGCTCTCCCGATCTGACAACTACGGATCGGGCAGCAACAGGCTTGCCCACCATGTCAAAGACTGAGGCCGCGAATCACCAGGAAGGGCGCGAGCCACTTCTTACCATAGATAGTGCGTCCAGCTACGAGGATCTGAAAGCTCAGCTTGAGCCGTTGGCGGACACGGACTATCCGGTCGCGCTTAGGACGCTTGCTCAGATTTACGAATACTGCGCAAATTACGCGGTTTCTCCGGAAATGTTTCATCAGGCTAGAGAGGCTATGAGCGAGTTGGTTCCAGAAAATGCGGAAGCCTATATGCGCATAGCCAAAACTGTTGACACGCGCTGCAGTCGTCTCGATGGCGGTGATCCGATTCCGATGGAGCTGCGTCAACTTTCTCTTATGCAGGCAGCGGAGGCGGGTGATACCTACTCCAGGATCAAGCTGGCAGTGATGTCGGGTGACAACGTCTCCCCAGGAGAAATTGACGCGATGGTGGATGACGCATTGATGGGTGGTGACCCACAGGCAATCCTGGCGCTAGGCGACCTGATGGCAATGCCTGGCGCCGGGGAAAAGTATGCGGAGTTCTCTGGGACCGGTGCGCAGTTTGCCTGGATGGTTTTCGCGTGCAGGAATGGGCCCCCGGGTCTTTGTGATCGAAATAGCCACTTGATGACGAACCTGTGCCTTTATCAAGGTACCTGTCGTTACCAAAACCTTGAAGAATATGTCAGAACGGAGGTGTTTACAGGGGAGCAGTCAGGAAAGCTTGATCAAATCATTAGACAAATTCAGGATAGATCGCAAATAGCGTACTGAATCAATAACCAACAGGAGTAAGTGTGTCATGAAAGTCTTCATCAGGAGTGTTTTTGTTTTGTTACTTTTGATTTCCGGGGCCGCGCAGTCGCAGGGAATCGAGATCGATGCACGCGAGGCGCCGTATTCTGGGGTCCCCGGTGCAGATGTTGTCGCCACCGGTATGGCAGAGAATCGCCATGCGACGACGATGAACTTGATGGGGCTCTACATCGATCTTCATCCGCCGGCGCTGTTCGCCATTCCCAATGGTTCGGTCATTACCATTATCTACGCGGACGGCAGCAGCGAGAAGTACCTTAAAACATGCACCAGCGGCACCGCATGCGTAAAGGCTATTCCTGGTTCTCGCCGGGATAGCAATGGCAATGCCATCGGCGGCGGTGGCGGCGGTGGTGGCGGTGCGGGCGGCTACATCTACTTTGGCGGATTGATGTTCGGATCTGGCTGCATTTACGGATGCGTGGTCGGAACCGTTGAAGTAGGCGAAATTGAGCAGCCATGAGGCGACTCAAAGGTTTCGTCGGAAAGCGAACATCGTGAGTCCGAAGCTACCGACTCGTCCAGCTGGCGAGTCGGTAGCGTGGAGACGGATGTGCGCTCGCAACGGCGATGCAACCGGTCGCCTGGGATCGCGCCGGGGTCACGTGACGAACTCCGTGCATGCGCATCATTGCGGTGCCTGATTGATTCCGGTACCCGCGCCATTGTGTCGGAGGTTGTCGCTGCGCATACGGTAGTATCCGGCTGAAGTTCCATCAGGCGTTGCGATTGTGCGACTAGTGAAGATCAACTGGGCGAAGACCGCCACAGAACTACTGACCATCATCGCCGGCGTGCTAATCGCCTTGTGGATCGGGGAATTGCGCCAGGGCTACCTCGACCGCCAGAAAGAGCAGGAATATCTGTTGCGCCTGGCCGAAGACCTGGGCCAGGACATCGATGAGATCGAGAGGGTCAATAGGCACATTGATGGTCGCGTAACTGCGGCCCTGAACGCTCTCAGATTCCTCGATTCGGGACCGGACGCATCCCCTCTCGAGACGACGATCGGCGACTTTGACCGAGCCGGCTATATCACCTTTTTCATCCATGCCCGATCGACCTGGGACGACCTTGCAGCGACCGGCAGTCTGCAGCTGATCACCGACAGCACACTTCGGCGGTCGCTCAGCCGCTACTACCGCTCAACGCGCTTCATCGATGAGTTCGACGAATCAAAAATCGAGCAGATTTGGCACGGCTACCGGGTCGAATTGGACAACCATCTGTCGCCCATGTTGATTCTGGACGCTCGTCGAGCCAATGGTGAGGGGATCGACATTGATCGCGTCGATCTGGAAGCGTTGCGGGGCTCAAGAAGCTTGCGCATCGGACTGGAAAAGATCATCGCCATGGGCGAGGTCGAGAAGCGGATGGTGAGCAACCTGGGAGAGCAAACGAGCGCCTTGTTGGAGCGGGTGTCAGAACTATCGGCGCTTTGAGGATCACCAGCACTACCACCACGACCACGACAAACGATCGGACCTCCCGATTCTGGAAGGCACTCGCCCCGCCGGATTTTGGAAGGCGATTCGGCCTGGCGCCGCGAATTGGATGTCTTTGCACGCCGAAGGGGTAGGGAACGCCGGGAATTCGTCGATCGGCATCGGATTCTTCCGCAGCCGACCGTCCAGCCTTCGCCGGAGGTTAGCCTTCTGCCTGTTGCGCGCGGTGGCTCTCGCGAAGCTGGTTCTGCGTATCCACGTCCGACCGAGGCATTCAGTCAGCCGAAGTAGCGACCACCATTACCCTGATTTCTCACTCGGTACGCGGACAAGGTCGGCCTTCCATACGCCTCCCTCCTCGAGCAGTCTGCTGGACGGGCGCAGGTTGGCAACGGTAATAGCAGCCGTCACCTGGGACTGCGACCGGGTTTCGGTGGGAAATTCCGTGCACGCGCATCATTGCGGTGTCCGAGGGTGTTTTTTGGCTTGCGCTCCAACAAGAGAGCGGGCATTTTGTACTTCGCGACACAGGCAGCCACTTGGGGGTATTCGATGTACAGAATCGTTTGCTTGCTGACTTGTGCCTTTTTGGCTCAAGCCAATGTCGCGCTGGCTGAGAATTCGGTGCCCAGTGATGCTCGGCCAGAGCACCGATCCAGGATCGTGAAGCAGACCCTGACGCCGGTTTTCACCGGTACGGCTGCAGCCACACCGGTAGTGAAGAGAACAACAGCCTATTCGCTCACTTCGGCCATGACCAAGGGTGCGGACAACCAGGACCTGACCATGGAAGAGCGGTGGGCAAACAACGTCGTGATCTGTGAGCGCATCCAGGTCACCGGCAGTCGACTTCGAAACGAGGTCTGTCGCACGCGCGGCGAGTGGCAGGCGATGCGTACCGATGCGCGTGACGCCGTGATTTTCAGTCGATAGAACTGGCTTGCGGCGGAGCTGGGCGCCCTGATTTCGGAACAGCGATCTGCCACCGGCGGCCATCTGACCGCCGTGGAGCTCAGGAGGTATCGGGGGACGTTCGGATATCAATCGCGCCCGTGATCGATTTTCTGACCAGTCAGTCGATCCGCCCTGCACAAGATCATCCGCCATTCCACGCGGGCGCCGCAGCGACAGTGGCCGAGTTGGCCGAGTGGGCAATAATCTGACGGGCGAGGGCGGTCAGGGACAGCGTTGCTTGGGGAGGGGGGTTGTCTGTCGGAGAACTGCTCAATCTCCATAGGCACATTCCTGCACTTCGAGGCAGTTGCCCTTTGCCCGTGAACGCGAACAGCGTCTGCAGCAGGGGGTGGGAAATCTGGGCTAATCTGGTGACCGATCACGCCGAACGCCAGAGAACCAGGAAAAAAGCAACATCAGCACCAGCGGAATCCCGTGAGCCAGGGTCAGCGCAAGGATCGCGTCCCTGCGGTAGCTCTGCATGACCACTTCTGGCGCATCCATCTGCTCCACGATGCGGGTGCATGGAGGCAGTTCGCTGCGCTCCAACCTCTCGCTCAGAAGGTTGAGGTACCTGCGCATAGCGCGCGTATCGCGCGCGACAAGGTACTGGCCGTGATCGAAACTGGGCCGGTCAGCTTCGTTGGAAGCAGAGCGGTTCGATCCCAACCAGACACAATGGCTACCTGCTGTAATGGCAGCGCTCACCTGCTCGCGGTCGGCGCTGCCCGAAACCAGCGGCTCAACTCGCCAACTCGTCCCGCGGTCCTGATTGGCATGGGTCTTCTGCTGGTTGCCCAAGCTCCGGCGAAAGTCGCGCTGGCCTAGCCGAGGTATCGTGCGAGCCTGCTCGATTTTATACACGCCTTCCCGCTCGTGCAGTACCAGTTCATCAGCAGTGGCCAGCCTGGTCACCGCTTGCTGCTGCAGCCACAAGGCCCCATCAAGCGCGTAGAGCAGCACCAACAGCGGTGCGAAATGACAGATGGTCAGTCCGGCGACGTAGGACTCGGGAAGCTGAATTGGGCGGTGCCCGGAGCGACTCCCAATGATTCTGCACGGGATCCGGGCGACGCGTTGGTACTGGACGATGACTGTGAGCCACAACGCGGCGACCAGCGCGGATGCGATTGTGCTGCCCGCAATGCGGGCCACGGGCAATGCCAGCAGCAACAGCAGTCCGGCCATGAGCACAAACAGGAGATGGCACACCAGCAAATCGGTGAGCAGTGAAAGCGTGCCTGGCCGGTTCTCTTGCGCTGCCCCTAACAAACGCCCACTCGCGCTGGACGCATGGCCGGTATCGAATTTATGGCCACAGCGGGCAGTTCCCTGGACTGCTTTGCTGCGTCTGGTCGCCGACCCCAAGAAAGCAGGGGCGCGGCGAAATGCGCCCATGGTTCCACCATCCAGCCCAAGCTCGGAGTCCCCCTGCATCGAGGGCTTCGATCTTAACCGCAACGACTGGGCAAGGTGCTCGGCGATGTCCGCGCGGGTTGAGAGCGAGGTAGATCATCGCCGACCGATGCCGGCTGGTCTTTGAGGCGAAAGCCCCTGACGGCAGCCTTGACGGAGTGCAACAGCAGCGACTGCTCAAACGAAAGGCGACCCCCAATTTACCGATGGTTGCTGGGGGAATATTCTGGATCGGTGGACCGGCGCCCAAAGCCAGCGCCGTGCTGAGCGGGGCCGTCCGGCAGTCAAGTCAATTTATTCGCCCGTGGGGTTGACCCGTATGCCAACAGCAGGGATCTACAGTGGGAGCTGTCACTGCGGTGCAATCCAGTTCGAGATTGAAAGCGATTTTCCCGAGTTGACGACCTGCGATTGCTCGATCTGCTCGAAGAAGAATGCGCTCATGGTCAAAGTTCATGAGAGCCAGTTCAGGCTACTTCGAGGATCGGAGTTGCTGACCGAGTACCAATTCCACACCCGAACCGCGAAGCACTACTTCTGCAAGATTTGCGGCATCTACCCCTTTCATCGCAAACGGGTCAGCCCAGACTTTTTTCGGCGTCAACGTACGCTGTCTGGACGGATTCGACCCGGCGGGAATACCCGTGAGGTGTACCGCCGGCAGGGAGATGCCATGAGCCTGCGCGCGCCGATCTTTCAACTGGATGCCTTTGCCGATAGACACTTTTCCGGCAATCCCGCCGCAGTGCTGGTGCTGCAGCAATTCCCAGAGGCGAGCCTGATGCAGGCGATCGCCGCCGAGAACAATCTCGCCGAAACCGCCTTTCTGGTACCGGCTGGGGAGAAATATCGGCTGCGCTGGTTCACCCCGACGACCGAAGTGCCGTTGTGCGGTCACGCCACGCTGGCCAGCGCAGCGGTCGTGATGGAGCGGCTTCAACCAGCACGCAGGAGCGTGATCTTCGAAACCGCCAGCGGCGATCTGGGCGTGAGCAGAACGGCGTTCGGATATCGCATGAACTTCCCGCAGCGTCTTGCCGACCCGGTTGCAGCGCCGGTCAATCTGGCGCAGGCGCTGGGCGCGATACCGATAGAGGTACTCGCCAACGAATTCAACTACATGGTCCTGCTGGCGAGCGCGGGAGTGGTCCGCACCCTTGCTCCCGACCTCGCGGCCATCCGGGCGCTGGATCGAAGCGGGGTCATTGTGACGGCGCCAGGAGAGAAAGACTACGATTTCGTCAGCCGCTATTTTGCGCCGGCCAAGGGCATCCCGGAGGACCCGGTGACCGGGGGTGCACACTGCATGTTGACCCCATACTGGGCCAAGCGACTGAACAAGAGAGAGTTTCGTGCCTTTCAGGCATCGCCGCGTGGGGGCGAGATTATCTGCAGGCTGACTGGCAGTCGCGTCGAGATGGAGGGTTCCTGCGTGTTCTATCTGGAGGGCGAAGTGGTGCTTTGAAGGGTCGCTTGCGCCTTGCTTGTGGAAATGGGATTGCCCGAATGAGAAGCGCAGATGCCCAACAGCGGCTTGCCGACTGACTTTGAAGCGGAAATGCTTGGATTTGCAGGCCCCGAGTAGCGCCGTCGAAGGCAGAGCTTGGCGAAGACGCTGGAAGCCCGCGATCTTTGATGCGGGCTACGGAGCGGATCACTACACACCGTTCCGCGATGCCATTGCCGCGTCTTTTGACAGCTACAGGTCGCCGCACAAGGGTGACCTGATAGGCGCAAGGCCCGAGGCATTGTGCCCCGGGCCTTGATCGCACTGGGCTCCGCTAGCTGTCAGTCCGATACAGATGGAAGCTCGATTCCGCGCTGCCCGCGGGACCAGAGCAGGTGGCGGGGACCTGCAGTCGATCCACGCCAACGGACCGGTAGGTGAAGTCGGTGGAGCAGGTGGAATCGTCGTAGAACATGCTCACGCGACAGCGCGGCGCGCGGGTGGGGTCGAGGTCCGAACAGAAAATCGTGTAGAGATAGTCACCCGATGCGGTGGCGAATACGTCGAAATACCATTCAGTGATTGCTCCGATGCCGGTGCCGCCCTCGTAAGTAATGGTGACTGAACGCAAGTCGTCCGGACGGGTCGCATCGCCGGTAAAGCCACCGAGCCAGTTGCCGGCGAAGTCGGGCAGCGGGGCGTGATCAGGAACATCCAGCTCGGCAGGTCGCTGGAAGTCCAAACGGTTGTAGCGGAAGGTATCGGCTCTCACGCTGGGGCTGGGCAGCGCATCGACGTAGGTTGCGAGCAGTTCGTTGGGAAACACCAGCATCGTCACTGACCCGCGTCGGGTTGCCGCGGTGCGGTCGCAGGGTTCGCTGATACAGACAATCTCGTCATAGCTGTAGAGCTCAGCCGATACCACATTGCCGTCGATGGTCCCGACGCCATAGGACCAGGTGGCTCTGCCTTCGCTGTCATAGTCGAAGATCGCCATGGTCATGACGTCGTTCTGCCGATCGATGAACATCCCGTGGTTTTGCAGGGTGGTTACCCAGCTTCCGGTCTGCACCCGTTCTGGCGTATTGCCCAAGATGCACCCACGTCTGGGACAGCCCGATATCGCAAGGGATTCATTGATCCGCGCTGCGGGCCATTGTCCGGTTGGGGCGGCGTCCTCCCGCGGGTTGCCGGCCGCTCGCTCGACCAGAGCGCCTTGACAAATTCGCGACTGCGAACTTCGGGCAGCGACCGCGGTCCCAACAAACCGGAAAGTCCCACATCAGGGCAACCTGGCGTCGCGCATCGGCTTGGGAGCGCACACGAGATGACCACGAGCACGGTTAGAGCTTTTTCGATGGCGTTGGGCCTGATCACCGCAATCTGCGGCAACGCTGCACCGCCAGCGCCCGTGAACCCCGAATCAAGCCTGAAGGAGGCGACTCCGGCCAGCTATGGCTATGCCGTGCAGGGCCGGGAGTTGGTGGTGGTCGATCGGCACAGTTTTGCGGTCGCCAAGCGGATCGCGCTGGATGAACGGGTGAACCGGGTTCTGGCTCATCCCGCGGGCGATTCGGTCTTTCTTCTGACTGAGACATCGGTACTGCGGCTGAACCCTTACAGCTGGACCATCGACGGGCGCATTGCGCTGTCGCGTTCGAGCGCCTGGGCGATCAGCGCCGATGGCAATCATCTGTACGTTGCTGGAGCAAATGAAAGCGATACCAGGCTGCTCAGCGTCATCGATACACCGAGCCTGTCGGTGCGCGAACTGGCGCTGCCGAGTTCGGCAGCCACCGCGCAAATCGCCCTCGCTTCCTCAGCCGGTCGCCTCTATCTGGCCAATCCGGCGGCGGGCTGTTGTGCCGACAGCCTGACCATCGTGGACAGCGAGCGGCTGGCGCTGATCGACCACCGTCAGTTGCCGCTGGAGGGCCCCATCGCGGTCGATCCGGACGGGCACTGGCTGTACCTGCAATCCGGGCAGCGCGTTCTGGTGCTGGATGTTGCCAGCAACGAGGTGATCGCGGAGATTGCGCTGAATCAGGAGGATTTCGGGCGAACCGTCGCCGTCGAATTCCTCTTCGACCCCGATCGACAGAGCGCGTTCATCGCGACGGCGGAGAACGGTGCCGGTTTCGGCGGCATCGATGGTCGCATTCTGGAGGTCGCGTTGGGCGCAGGCTCGGTCCTGCGGACCATCGACATCGACCTCAACCCATCCGCCCTCCAGCTGGACAGGGTGCGTTCCCGGCTCTATGTGACCGGTCAGATTGAGGAAATCGTACCTCGCCCCGGGCAATTGCGCCCTGGCGGCATCCGCGCGATCGATCTGGCGACGGGACAGACGATTGCCAGCATTCCGCCCCGGTCCGCAGATCCTTACGCAATTCCCCGTGGCTCGCTGCAGTTGGATCCTGCTGCCGACCTGCTCTACGCCCGCGATGGCGGTGGGCTGTATGTCCTCGACCTTGAATCCCTTGAAGTGAGCGCAACCCTCCCGCCGGTATTGGATTTCGCATTGCTCCAGCCTGCGCCCGCGACATTGGGCGACAGCTACCATTTTGTCCTGGCTTCAAGCGATGGGCGTGTGACTGGCGGGCAATGGGGCGGACCGGGTGATCTGCCCCTGCCAGCCGACTACAGCGGTGATGGCCGTGCAGACCTGGCGGTCTTCAGGCCCCGCGAAGGCGGCCAACAGGGACTCTGGTACGTCCGTCGTTCCACCGATCTGAACACCATTCGGGTGCAGTGGGGTTCGGCCGAAGTCGCGGATCTTCCGGTGCCGGCCGACTATGACGGCGATGGCGCGACCGATTTCGCCGTTTGGCGGCCCGACGAAGGAGAATGGTTCGTGATCGCCAGTGCCTCCGGCGCGTCAACCGGCACCCGCTTTGGCCGATTGCCCGGCAAGCCCGTGCCGGCCGACTACGATGGCGACGGACGAGCGGATCTGGCGCTTTACGACAGTGGCTTCTGGCAGATTTTCGCTTCGCGCGATGGCGCCATTGACCTGCGCCTGGGCGAGGGTCTGGAGCTCCCAGTGCCCGGCGACTACGACGGCGATGGTCGAACCGATCTCGCGGTGTATTCGCCTCTAACCGGCTACTGGCGCATCCTGCTGTCGTCCTCGGGGGACTTGCGCACGCGCCAGTGGGGAGGACCGGGCGATGTTCCGGTTCCGGCAGATTTCGACGGCGACGGCAAGACCGACGTGGCGGTCTGGCGGCCGGCCACTGGCATCTGGTGGATCGTCGAATCGGCCACCTCGAGCATACGCAGCGTGCAGTGGGGCGGCGCCGGGGACCGGCCGCAGCCGGCCGACTACGACGGTGACGGCCGCGCTGATGTTGCCGTCTTTCGGCCCTGATCAGCTGGTCAGCGCCCGGGCAACAAAGGGGTCAAGGTCTCAAAGCCATCGACATGCAGCACTGGTTCGTAGGACAGGACCGTACCCGGGCTCAGGGCTGACACCAGGACCGGACTTCCGCTGCTGGCGATGCTGATTTCGTGCGCGCTGATCAAGTCGACAACGGTATCGGGGTCGCTGAGATCTGCGCATTGGAAAGAGCGCAGGTTGAGCAAGCCACTGGTGCTGTCGCGATCCATCTCGACCAGCGCGGCCAGCCACTGCACCGTGGCATAAACGCGGCCGTTGTCGGGGGCCACGGCCACCCCATTGTCACCGGCGACCCCACCGCAGTTGATCGGGAGCCCGAAATCGTCCGGATTCGGCGCGGCCACAAAGCTGAGTTCACCGCTGCTGGTGTTGCGCGAGAAAATTCCCATCCAGTCATCAAAGCCCACCGTGCAGAAGGGCTGGCTGGGGGCGCCGAACTGGCCGACCGCATAGACGTGCTTGCCATCCGGACTGATTTCCAGATCGTTGACGCAACCCAGACCATCCACGCCGCCAACCCCATCAAACCAGGTATTCAGGTAGCTCAAGGCGCCGGTTGCCGGGTTGCGGGTGAATCCGACCAGGGCCTGCGAGGTTTCTGCCGCCGCGTAGAGGTGGTTGCCGTCCGGGCTGATCACGATACTTTCCGGCGCGTCCAGTCCCACAACTGGCGGGACCATGTTCTGATACACCGCGATCAGGGTGAGCATGCCGCTGCCACTGTCACGGGCAAAGGCCACGACCGCGTCGTCACTTCGCGCACCGACGTAGACATGGGCGCCATCCGGACTGACCAATACACTCATGGCACCACCGAGGCCGTCAAAGCTGCCTCCAGTGTTGAGGTCGAAGATGGCCTGGACCAGAGTCAGGGTTCCGCTGCCTGGCGCGCGCGCGAACACGCTGACCGCGCTGTCGCTCAGGGCGGCGCTGTAAACGTGCAATCCATCCGGGCTCACCGCCGCATCCCTTACGCCGGCCAGACTGGTGATTCCGTTCTGCCCATCAATCAGTTCCTGGAGCGGCGCCAGGGTTCCGCTGCCCGGATCCAGACTGAACACCACCAGGCCATTGTCCAGCGAGCCGGAGGCGTAGACGTTCAAGCCATCCGGACTGACCGCCATGCCGTAAGACCCGCGAAGGACGTTCACCCCGGGGCTCTCACCGTCGGCCTGACGATCCAGCAAAACCATTTGCGCATGCACCAGCGCAGGATGCAGCAGCAGGAAAGCCAGGAGCAGTCGATTCATCTTGGTCATGCGGGTGCCCCGCAGTCAGCGCGTTTGGGCGGGTGGATTCAGTCTACTACGGCGCAGATTCGGGCGCAGAATGAACCAAAGGCATTGCTGACCCGTATGCTGCTATCCAGGGGAATGTCCATTCCAACAACGCTGGTTGATGGTCTTCCCAAGTCCTGCTGTGCTGATTCCGGCAGCTGAGGACAGCGCTGCTGGTAGCTGCGGGATCGCTCTCTTGCTGGTGGGGCTTTTGGTTGACTCGTCACGGTGAGCTACCCTCAGGGCACCGGGTCAACGGGGCATGCCCCGCCCAGACATCTATGGGAAAGATCACTTCGCGGTTCGTCCACAAGGTCCTGCGCCAGGTTGATACCGCGCTGGACAAGCGGGAGATTCTGCGCACGGTCGGCATCGATCCGGACGCGCAGGTCGATCCCCGGCAGATGGTGGACGATCACGACTACTACGCGTTCTATGAGCGCATGGCCAGGCTGGACCCGCAGGGTCACAGCCTGTCGCTGCGGGTGGGTGAGTCGATGACGCCTGATGACTACGGCGCATTTGGTCTGGCCTGGAAGTCTGCATTGACCCCGCGTGATTCCTGCGCGCGGCTGGCCAGGTATTCGTTCGTGCTGACCAGCGTGGCCGCCTACGAGATCATGGATACCGATCAGGGGATGAGAATGGTCCTCAACCGGGCAGGGCAGCGCCGCCTGGGGCTGCGACTGTCGAACGAGACGACGCTGGCTGCGATCGTGTCGATGTGCCGGCAGGTTTCGACCGGCTCGGTGCGGCCTGTGGAGGTCCATCTGAAGCATTCCGCGCCGGCAACCACGGGCGATCACGAGGTGTATTTCGGCTGCCCGATCTGCTTCGACTCCGACGCCGATGCCTTGCTGTTTGCGCACTCCGAGATGGCCCAGCCCAATCGGAAGGGTGATGCAGGCATCGTCCGCTTCATCGACCAGCATCTCGACGCGGAATTGGCCGGCATGCAGGACGACACCGCGCTCAATCGGCGGGTGAAGAATGCGGTCTCCAGCTCGCTCAGCGCGGGTGTACCGAAGATCTCCGCGGTGGCGGGTAGGCTGGGTATGAGCGGCCGCACCCTGCAGCGACGTCTGTCCGAACTGGGTATGTCCTACCAGGGCGTGGTTGATGACGCCCGCCGCGAGCTGTCGCTGTCGTTGCTCAGGGATAGCGACTATCCGCTGGTGGAAGTGGCGTACCTGGTTGGCTTTTCCGAGCAAAGCGCGTTCAACCGGGCCTTTCGCCGCTGGGCCGGTGAGACTCCGCGATCCTATCGTCTGCGCGCGAGCTGATCTCCGCGCCTGGCAGCATCGGTCAGAACTCCGTCGTGACGGGTCAAGAGCCGCGTACCGATATTGCCGAGGATGGACTCGCCGATTCATCCAACGAGGAGTACATCATGGCCAATACAAATATCGGAACCACGCTGGTACTGGGCGCGAGCGGAAAGACTGGACGTCGCATAGTGCAGCGGCTCCAGGCGCTCGGCGTGCCGGTGCGCAGCGGATCGCGCGCCGCGACCCCGTCTTTTGACTGGCACAACGAATCCGGTTGGGATGCGTGCCTGAACGGTGTCAGCCGCGTCTATATCAACTACGCGCCGGATCTGGCGATGCCTGGTGCCACCGATGCGATCGCCAGCCTGGTCGCAAAGGCCAGGCGGGCCGGGGTGAAAAAGCTGGTGCTGCTGTCCGGTCGAGGCGAGCAGGAAGCGCAGGCCTGCGAACAAATCGTGGCCGCAGGCGGGATTGACTGGACCGTCGTTCGCGCCAGCTGGTTCAACCAGAACTTCTCTGAAGGCGCGTTCATCGATATGGTGCTTGCCGGCAAGATCACCCTGCCGGCGAGCCAGACCGCCGAGCCCTACGTCGATGCCGACGACATTGCTGAGGTCGCGGTGGCGGCGCTGACCGAGGAGGGGCACAACGGCAAGATCTACGAAGTGACCGGCCCGCGGCTGATGACGCTGGAAGAGGTTGCCGCCGAACTCTCGCGAGCGTGCGGCCGAACAGTGACCTATGTGCCGGTACCGCATGCCGCCTTCATCGAAGGTTTGAAACAATCCGGCGCGCCTGACGACGTGGTCTGGATGCTCGACTATCTGTTTGCGACGGTGCTCGACGGCCGCAACGCTCATCTGACCGATGGGGTGGCGCGTGCCCTTGGCCGCGCGCCAAAGGACTTCAGCGAGTACGCGCGCGAAGTGGCCGCGAGCGGACGCTGGCGCAGGGCTGCGTAGGTCAGGCGATGGCTGAAGGCTCAGGTTTCGCGAGCTTCTGCCGGGCCTATCTGGTCGCGGCGGTGCAAGCTGGGGAATTGGGTTGCAGCCACCGAAAGCCCGTCCTTGCGGTGGCTGCGACAATGCTTGGCCCTCTGGACCGGAGGGCTTCGCTCCGCGGTTTGCGTAGACTTGGAAACAAGTCTGCAGAGATTGACCGTCGGCGGCGGCCCGCGCATCGCGGGCCGCCTTCAGTCAGAACAGGAGTTTGTGTCCGTCGTATCTACTGGTCGAAGCTGTCGCGGAACAGCGCTCCCGGTAGTTCGAGCAGGGCGATATTGGCGCTTGTTTCGGTTCCACCCTGATTGAAGCGACCGCCAACAAGCACCTTGTCTCCGCACAATGCCATGGCGCGGACTCTGGCGGGTGTTGCGCCGAACCCGTAGCTCACGCCTTCACCCATGGCAGTCCATTGCCCGCTGTCGGGCTCGTAGCTGCCGATGCTCCACAAGGTGCTGTCGGCCATTTCAATGAAGTAGCCACCCACCAGGAGCGCCTCGTTTCTGTAGATCAACGAATGCATGTCTCGGTGGTAGCTGGTCTGTCCGCCGGGTGCACTCCATTGTCCGGTCGTCAGATCCAGTCTGGACAGGTGAAAACGGAAGGTGGGGCCCAGCCCGGCGAGGCCGCCGACATAAAGCGACTGCCCGATCACGAGCATGCTTTGGACCTCGCCCGAAATCGTGGGGTCAGGGGTGTCCCAGGCATTCGTCTCGGGGTCAAAGCGGGCCAGACCAGGCGCGGTGATGCCGCCGGCTTCGGTGAAGCTCCCGGCGACAAACACCCCCTGGTCTGAACTGGTGATCACCAGGACCGTCTGATTGGCGCCTTCCTGGGCACCGCTTCCGAGTCTTTCCCAGGTGTCGGTGACCAGGTTGTAGCGAGCGACTCTGCGTGCCGAAATGCCGCCAACCGAAGTGAAGTCGCCGCCGGCATAGAGATAGCTTCCATCGAGATGCAGTTCGCGCACAGAGCCACCGGGACTGCCGCCAGGGAGTGCTTCCCACTGACCTGTCGCGAAGCGAAATCGTGCCAGGTTCGGTGCATTGACACCGCCGACGCTAAAGAATCCCCCGCCGACATAGAGGTGATCAGGGGTTGCTGCCATGGCGCTCGTGAATGCGGAAAAGCTGTGGTTGGCAATGCCGCCAAGCGGATTGATCTGATGCGTGCGGCAGTCGATCTGCGCCATCTGTACCGCCAACTGGCCACCAATCTCGGTGAAGTCACCGCGGATGACGCCAATGTCTCCAGCTGAGACGATTTCGTAGATTTCCCCGTTGGCTCCGGTTGTCACGCCATCGCCTACGGGAACCCAGCTTCGGGTCGCCAGTTGCAGACGGGTAATACCGTGCTGGCTTTGCCCGTTTACCTTGCGAAAGCTCCCACCGATGTAAAGGTACTGGCCCACATCGACCAGCCCGGAAATGAAGGTCGCGCTGTCGCCAACGCCTGAACCTATGGCTTGCCATCGATTCAGCGCCTCGTCGAAGCGTGCAATATTGATCGCGTGGACGCCGTCGATGATGGTGAACTCGCCTGTGGCATAGAGTTCGCCCCCGACAAGACGAAGCCTCCTGACAGTTTGCGCGGATGCGCTCCCCTGGCCGACCCTTCCCCAGATCTGAGAGCTTCGGTCGAATCTCGCAACGCCGTGGGTAGAGGCGCCGTTGATGGTCAGGAAGCCGCCGGACACGTAAACAGCATCGGAATCGGCAGTGATGGAGAGCACCGTTCCGTCAACGCCGCTACCCAACTGACGCCAGCTATGGCCCTGGCTGGGTGACAGCACGGCGACGTAGTTTGCCGAGATTCCGCCGATGGTTTGAAAGGGTCCACCGACGATCAGTTCGTCACCGTCGGTGTGAAGTGCGTAGATCGTACCTCCCGGCACCCCCAGGTCGGCCCAATCTCCGGTGACCGGATCGAAGCGCAGCAAGCCGGGGCTGCCAAACAGGATCGCGACGTAGACCTTTCCGGAAACGATCGCCATCGCCTCTACCCGGACATCCTCGGTTTGCTGCTGGAGGCTGCTGGGCACCACCCACGCACCAGAGATCAGATTCAAGTGGGCGAAGACTGAAGCTTCCGCGGCTCCGGGGACGGCCATGCTGCCGCCGCCCACATAGAGCTGGTCACCATCTCTGATCAGCTCTCTGACCGGTCCGCGGAACTCTGCGGCGAGCGAAAAGGCGGCGAACTGGTTGGTGACCGGGTCGTATTTGACCAGGCTGTTGGCTTCCACGCTGCCGCAAGCGGTGAAATAACCGCCAAGCAGTACCGAGCCGTCGTCCAGCGGGACTGCGGCATTGATTGGACCATTGCATCCGCGCCCATTCCAACCGAAACCGGTCCATTCGGCGGAAGGCGTCCCGGCCAGGCTGAGCTGAGCGAAAACGAGGAAAACAAGACCGAGCAAAAGGGGCATGAGTTGGGCCCAGACCAGGGTGCGCGAACCGTGGCATGAAGCGGTAGATCACACAAGCTTGTGAGTCAGCGCCTTCTGCGGCTGGCGCCGGATTGCAATCGGGCCGGGACTGGGCCCTCACATATCGCGGGACTCACACTGCTTGCCCCGCTCGGCCTGGGGCATCATCGAAGTTCCGTACGCATGCAGCGGGCCGGACCTGGGCTCGGCCGATGATCGCTGGCCGCAACGCCTTTTGCATCAGCAAGGGAAAGGCGCTCGCGCTTGGCGCGAACTTTGGTCTCGAGCGGAAGCGCTGCTCAAGCCAATCTCGGCGTCATGATGATCATTGGTCAAAGCTGTCACGAAAGAGCGGGCCGGGCAGATCCAGCAGGGCGATGTGAGGGCTGATCTCGCCGCCTGCCAGATTGAAGTTCCCGCCGACGACAATCTTGTCGCCACACGCGGCCATGGCCTTGATCGTTGCCGGATAGATGCCCAGACCATAGCTAACGCCTTCGCCCATCGCTGTCCATTCTCCGCTGCCGGGGTCAAGACTGGCGATGCTGGCCAAGGGAATGTCGGACATCTGGCTGAAGGTGCCGCCGACCAGCAATGCCTGATTTCGATAGATCAGCGTGTTGATGTCCCGGTTCACATTGCTGGTCCCGCCGGGCGCCGACCATTCCCCCGTCAACAGATCGAGCTTGGCCAGGTGATAACGGAATGTAGGCCCAGGCGAATTGAGACCGCCGACATAGAGTGCGCGATCGACTACCGTCATGGCGAAGGTCCTTCCTCTGGCATCGCCACCGGGCGCGCTCCAGTTGCCCGAAAGCGGATCGAACAGGGCCAATTTCGACGCGGGCACGCCTCCCGCTTCGTCAAAATCGCCGGCGGCAAAGACTCCTGCATCAGAGGAGGTGATCACGTATACCCGGTTGTCGGTGCCGTTTTGGACACCGCTGCCCAGGGTCTCCCAGGTATTGGACAGCAGGTTGTAGCGAGCGATATGTCGCGCTGAAATACCGCCTGCGCTGGTGAAGGCCCCGGCGGCGTAGAGGTAATTCCCATCGATGTGCAGATCGTAGACGAAGTTGTTTGGCCCGCCACCCGGCAGCCCTTCCCACACCCGCGTTGCCAGATTGAAGCGCGCGACGCGAGCCGCGGGAACCCCACCGATGTCAAAGAAGCCGCCGCCCAGATAGAGATATTGGCTGTCCGCGGCCATGGCTGTGTAGTTGAACGAGAACTGCGGCGAAACCGCACCGCCAAGTGGGCTGATCTCATGCGTGGTGCAGTCCATTTGCGCAAACTGGGATGCAGCCGTGCCCCCAATCTGCGTGAAGTTGCCGCGGATCAATGCCAGATCGCCGCTGGTTACGATTTCTTCGATGACATCGTTGGCTGCACCGGTGATGCCTTCGCCAACCGGAAGCCAGGATCGGGTCGGCGCATGCAGCCGCGCGATGCCAGGTTGGCTCTGACCGTTGACCTCACGGAATGAGCCGCCGAGGTACAGGTCAGACCCGACCACGGCGGAGGCCAGGATGAATGTGCCGAGTTCTCCGACCCCCGAACCCAATGCCTGCCAGCGGTTCAGGCTCGCATCAAAGCGCGCTACATGATTGGCCTGTATTCCATCGATCGAGGAAAAATCGCCTCCCGCGTAGAGCTCGCCATCGACGACCCGGAGTTGGCGCACGGGGCCTGGGGAAACCACGCCCTGGCCCATCCGTTCCCAGGATTGGGTAGCGCGAGAAAATCGCGCGACATGATCTGTGGCCACTCCGCCGACCATGGAAAAGAATCCACCTGCATAGATGTAATCGGCATCCGAGGTGAGGGTCAGGACACCTTCGTCGATCGCATTCCCCAGTGCCGACCAGGTGTTTCCCTGGTTGGGGGAGTACACCGCGATGTCGTTTGCGGGGACGCCAGCGATGGACTCGAAGTTGCCGCCAACCAGAAGTCTGTCGCCGTCGGCATGGAGGGCGTAGATATCCTCGAAATTGACGCCGAGATTGATCCAGTCATCAATGCTGGGATCGAATCGCAACAGCGTGGGCTCTCCGAAGTCGAACGCGACATAGATCTGGCCGGAAACCGCTGCCATGGCTTCGACGCGTATGTCGCCAACAGATGGCGGGGTGTTGGTTGGCACATGCCACTGACCCGTGGTCAGGTTCAGGTTGGCAAACAGCGCGGGCTCGGAAGCGCCCGGGATGGTCATTCCGCTTCCGCCAACGTACAGCACCTCACCAATGCGAATCAGCTCCTTGGCCGGTCCTCTGAAGCCCGAGCCTTGCGGAAAAACGGCGAACTGGTTGGTGTCAGGGAAATACTTCACCAGGCTGTTGGCGTCGACGTCGCCGCAAGCGGTGAAGCCACCACCGACCAGTACCGAACCGTCGTCCAGTTCCACCGCGCTGGAAAACGAGCCGCTGCAACCGCGTGCATTCCATCCAAATGCGGTCCAGTTGGCGTTCGGATTGCCGGCCATTGCGAGTTGGCAGAGGACCATGAGCATTAGCAACAAACAGGTGCGCATTGGTGGGATCCTGGTGAGGATGTGCGAACCTGCCAGAGATGCACGGAACAGGCAATCAGCGTACAAACAACCCGAATTCAACCCGAATTGGACACCCTGACGGCAATGCACTGATGGCAAGGCAGATGCTCATCATTCACGGTTGTACCGATGCCTATGCGGCATCGGAGCAGGGCGTCTGCGCGGAGCTGATCCACGACCAGCTGCTATACAACGTCTCAGAATCCGTAGGCCTTGCCAGGGCGATCGCCCGAGGGGAACGGGTCTCGCTGATGGTTCCGCCGGGGCTGGAGCCCGAGTTGCTGCTTCACAAGTTCAGCAAGCTGGGCCTGAATTGTGCGATGGATTACACCCAGTCCGCACCCGTGGCGTAGGAACTTCGCGGGCTCTTTGCCGGCGATTGTCCAGCCGTTGCGTCGATCACCGATGCGAGCTTGCGCTGCGCGATCGCACTGCGGGTGCAGCGCGTGGATGCCCGGAGCTCGCCCATTCGTGGGCAAAGTCCGGCGAGGAGAGCGCAGGAAATCACAGCCTGATCACCGCGTGGGAGTTGGTCGTTCGGCCACCGGATGAGCTACACGGCAGGTTTAACCCTGTGCGCAGCTTCTTGCCGAGTCGTTGTCTGGCGGCATCGGGATGGGGCCGGACCCATGCACGATCTCCCTGGGTGGCACTGAGCAGCGCGACCCCCCCCCCAGGGCCCGACTATCGAAGCTGATCAAGCGAATGCTGGCGGACCGGGTTGTCACCTTCCATCCCGTCGGCAAATATTGCCTCCGGCGTTCCGTAGATGACGTAGGCGCGACCGGTCGAGGAGAACCTGGGGGCGTCCGCCGCACCGATGACCACGTCCGCCAGGCCATCGCCGTTGAGATCTCCCGAACCGGCAACGGTGGAACCTGCCCGGTCCAGCCGCTCCACGCCGTCAACCTTGTAGCCGTTACGACCGTCCAGCAACGCTAAAGGAAACTCCGAGGGGAAAGGCCCTGCGTGGCCGTAAACGACATAACTCCTTCCTTGATCGGTGACTGGAAGCGCCGAGGCGGCACCGATCACGAGGTCGTCGAATCCGTCGCCATTCAGATCGCCAGCGCCGCTGATCGAGTTGCCGGACTTGTCGCGAAAGATCTCGCCGTCCAGCTTGAAGCCATCGCTACCGTCCAGGGTCCCCATCAGGATCGCGTCGGGAAACGATTCTGATCTGCCGAAAAGCAGGTAAGAGCGGCCGGTTCTAAGGTCCGCTCCGGTCGCACTCGTGGCGCCGACCATCAGGTCGTCGAGACCATCGCCATTGAAGTCGCCGACACCGCTGACCGTTTCGCCGAACCTGCCTCCTTCTCCGACCATCTCAAAGCCCTGCAATGGATCCAGTTCACCCAGAAGGAGAGGGGGCGCGAACTCATCATTGGTGGAGGGGCGACCGTACACGACGTAGCTGCGGCCCAGGTTCTGAAACGCCGCGCCAATCAGAATGTCGTCGTAGTCGTCGCCATTGAAGTCACCAATGCCCGCCATGGCGATTCCGGAGAGATCGTCGGGCTGTCCGTCAATCCGCAGGACCTGCGCGCCGGACAAGTCGGCCAGGTTTCGTGTAGCCGGCACCGGGTCCGTGGTTCCGTAGATCACATAGGTCCGGCCGCGAAGTTCGTTGTGGGAACCCTCGTATGGCTCGCTGACCAGGAGATCAGCCAGGCCATCGCCGTTGAAATCGCCGGCGCTGGACACTGTGAAGCCGGCGCCCATGTTGTCGGCCCCGATCAGTCGGAATCCGTCGGTGCCGTCCAGATCGAGTACGTTGACGACGGGGTCGAAAGGGGTTGCCCGACCGAAGATCACATAGCAGCGTCCGGCCAGTTCACCCGTCGGTGAGCCCACGACCATGTCGTCAAAACCGTCCCCGTTGATGTCTCCCAATCCACTCGCCGCAAACCCAAGTTGGTGGAAGTTCTCCAATCCATTGATCTCAAAACCATTGGTGCCGTCGAGATTTGCTAGGGGGACTGCTGCAGGGCGGGCTGTACGGGTCCCGAACAACACATAGACCCTGCTGCCGGAGGGCGCTCCGATGATCAGATCGTTGATGCCATCGCCATTGATATCGGCGATGGTCGACATGGACGCGCTGGTTCTTGCACTGTTGATCGCGCCGTCGATACGAAAGCCGTTGCTGCCGTCAAGGTCACCCAGATTCAACAGCGGGGTGCCTGCAAAGGCACATGAACTGATCCATAGCGCTGCAAGGGCCAGACTTGTCCTTCCATGCTGATAGGGTTTGATCACAAAAATTCGCTCCAGTCGGCTTGAATGCTTGGGTGCGGTCGGACGCTAGCATGCCCATTCGGAACACGAAATCCCGCCGCTTTAGGAGGTGCTTCGCCCCACGCTCAGCATTCGGCTGAGCGATTTTTGGGTGCTGCGCAGTTCGCGGCACACTCCTGCCGCGGTCCTGCGTGGGTGCGGAGCGATCGCGGGCTGACGGCTTTGAGCAGCGGTTTTCGAGTCAGGAATAGTGGAACGGAACTCGAGAAGATCGGTGCGACTGTTGAAGATCAGGGAGCGGACTGGATCGTCATTGCGACAGGCGACTTCCAGATGCGCTCCCGGAAAGGTGAATAGGGAATGCCCCGCGGCTCTGCAGAGTCCTCGGCCATGCTCGCGGGCGTTGCATTCCGCTACTCTACACACAGCACACTTCAGGGCGATTCCCATGCGCTTCGATGGATGGGTAAGTCCGCTAGCGATCTTGCTGGCCGCGGGAATGGCGTTCGCTGCGCAGGCACAAACGGTTGGCGGCCGCTGGGAGGTGCTGGGTCCAGGCCCGATCCTCAACGGTCAGGTTGAGGGGATCGACGGTGGCGAAGTGGTGGGTGCGGTCAATACCATCGCAGCCCATCCCACCGACGCCGACGTGCTGTTCGCTGGCGGCGCCAACGGCGGTATCTGGCGTACCGACAACGCAACCGCGCTCTCTCCAACCTGGGTCAGTCAAGCCGAAAATATCGGCTCACTGGCGATCGGGGCGATCGAGTTCGATCCGACCGACCCATCCCATCAGACCTTGATCGCGGGGACCGCTCAGGTCTCCAGCGTCAACTACGGTGGCCCGCGTATCGGCATGTTGCGAACCACCGATGGCGGCGCGAACTGGCAGTTGATCAATCCTGACGGCGTGCTTGACAATCGCGATGTCTTTGGTGTTGCTGCGCGCGGGAGCATCCTGGTCGCGGGTACCTCGGCAGGCGTTTATCGCTCAACCGACTCCGGCGACACGCTGGCGATGGTTTCCGGTGCGCCAGGAACCGGGCTGCCGGTCGGCAAGGTCGCTGACCTGGCCAGCGACCCCAGCAACATCGACGTGCTCTATGTTCCGGTAACCGAGGGGAGCGCCCGCGGCATTTATCGTTCGGGTGATCGCGGTGCGACCTGGGTGAAAGTCTCTGACCAGGCGATCGATGACCTCCTCAACATGATCTCGCGCAAGACCGAGATCGCGGTAGGCAACGCTGGTCAGGTTTACGTCGGCATCATTGAACGGTTTGAGTTGGTCGGAGTCTTTCGCTCCGCCGATGGACTCAGCCCCTGGACTTCGCTGGGCCTCCCCACAACGGTGGAGGAGGGCGGCGTTGCCATCGGGATACACGCCGGTGGCCAGGGCTACATCCACTTCTCGATCGTCGCTGATCCGGGCAACAGCAACATCGTCTACCTCGGGGGCGACCGCCAGCCGGAGTTCGGCGCAGGGGTGCCCGGGAGCAAGCTGACGTTTCCCAACTCGATTGGGGCAAATGACTACTCGGGCCGTCTGTTTCGCGGAGATGCCTCGCTGCCGGCCGATAGCCGCTGGGTGCCGCTCACCCATGTGGGAACCGCCAACAATTCTTCACCCCATGCCGACTCGCGCGACATGGCATTCGATGCGCTGGGTAATCTGATCGAATCCAGCGATGGTGGCGTCTATAAACGTACCCAGCCAGGGAATGCCTCCGGCGTTTGGGTTTCGATCAACGGCAGCCTGCAAACGACCGAGTACCGCGGAGCCGATTGGGATGCCGTATCCGGTCGGGTGATGGGTGGGGCGCAGGACAACGGAACTTCCGAGTCGGTTGTGCCGGCTTCGGCCATTTTCGATTCGGTTTCAAACGCAGACGGTGGCGACCCTGCGGTGCAGGATCGGACCTCCGCGACCCAATCGACGCGCTATTCCAGTCACCAGGTGCTGTACAGATTTCAGCGCCGTACGGTGGATGCTGCCAACAACGTCCTCACCGCGGCCTTTCCGGAGCTGGCACCGCTGGCTGGCAGCCCGCCGCTCTCCGGTCAGTTCTATACCCCGATTGCGGTGCACTACAGTGATCCGTCGCGGCTGATCTTCGGCGCGAGCAACGGCGTTTATGAGACATTCGACCGCGGCGACACGGTTGCTCTGGTCAGTAACCGGCGAGTGAATGCCGCCGATGCCAATCCAATGGTCTACGGGGCGATTGGCGATCCGGAGCTGATCTATTTTGCTGCCGACCTGGAACTCTACTTGCGAAGCTCGGCTAGCGGCGGGAGCTTTGCCCAGCTGCTGAGCCTGCCTGAAGTCCCGCGCGATCTGGACATTGATCGCGATGCGCCGACGCGGTTGTTCGCGATGACCCGAAACAACATCCTTTTTTCAAGCGACGGCGGCGGGAGCTTTGTCGACATCACCGGAAACCTGACAGCCTTGAGCCCAAACGGCACCTTGCGAACGATGGCCTACCTGACCGGCAAGGACATGCTGGCTGTCGGCACGTTGACAGCCGGGACCTTTGTTTCCATGGGCACCTCCGGATTTGGCCAATGGCAGCCGTTGGGAACCGACTTGCCCAGCGTGCCGATATCGGAATTGAGCTACGACGACGTCGACCAACTGCTGGTAGCAGCGACGCTCGGTCGCGGTGCCTGGAGATTGGAAACAGGCGACATTCCAGTGGACCGCGTTCTTGCTGACGGATTCGAAGGATGAGCTCGACCAAAGCCACCGCTGTGACTGATTCGTGGGCGTGGCGCTCGAGCGCCCGGGTGATTGCATTGTTGACCATCGTGATTGCGGTACTCGGGATTGGCAACGCCCAAGCGACCACCGTCTCTTCGCTCAGTCCCGGGGTGCTGATTGATGTGGATCGGGGGTTGGCCTGGGTCGCCGACGCGGGAGGCCGGACACTGGCGCTGAAACTGACCGACGGCAACTCGCTTTGGCGCAGCGGCGAAGCGGCATTCCCGTTGACCGTATTGGATGATCGACTGCTGGCCCTCGGCAGCCCGGGAGCGCCCGGGCAGGCCGTGGTTCTGTTGATGTTGCCTGATAGCGGCGAGATCATTGATCGGGTCAACGTTGAGCTGCCGGATACGATTCGGGGTGAAGTTGGGGCCTATCCCAGAGGCCAGTTCGAAGTCATCGCCGAACATTTGGGGCGAACTGTACGGATCCATTGGCAATACCGATCAAGATCTGCGTATGCGCCGATCGCGGAGGATTCCGACGGGGCTGCGATGGTTGAGGAACGATTGGCTGGTGCGGTCCAGATCGATTTCAACGACGGCCGGGCATCTGCCGTGTCGCTTCCCGCCGACACCGATCCGCCGACTCTGGCGGTTCGGGTCGCTGCCGCCGGTCAGCGGATCGCCGCGGTTCCCGGGCGGCAGTTTCTCGCAGCCGCTGGCGGCGCGGTCCTGGTCAGCGAGTTGCTGGATGTTGACTCAAGCTTTCCCTATCAATGGTCCCTCTACAGCGCTGCCCATTCGCGCCTGGGCAGCCTGCGCGCCGCCACTTCACGGGCCGATTTCATCGCGATTGGGGAGAGGATCTACTACCACAGCCCGGCCTATGGGTTCAGGAACGACCGCTCGCTGTGGCAGGAAACAGCGGAAAGGCTGGTGGCCGTCGACCTGCGCTCCGGGACAGAGCTCTGGGCAGTTGCGCTGCTTGACCTGGTCTACCGCGGGCCGATGCCGCCCTGAGTCGTCATCAATGCTGGTGCAATCGATCACCGCATGAGCCGCTACTGATTGAGAGTGGCTGTTCCTGATTAACCCACTCGACGTCCCTCCTGTTTCGATCCGCTGAGATTGGCAACAGCGTGGCTGCAGTCTTGTCCGTGTCGGGGGCCGGGTCGTACTGGTCAGGCACGGGTTTTGACCGCTTCGCCGCCGATATGATGGCTCGGTTTCATTGATCGATCATGCCTGCACCGGTCTCGGCTGGTTTGGCGGCGCGCGGCGTGCGTCAAGGGCCACCCAAGATTCGACTGGCCGTTTGTCGCGATGGATCGGCTATTCCCAAATCTTGCGTGTGCAAACCCGGGACGCGGGATCTGAGTCGAATCCGGCAATTTCGATGACTGGCTCCCCATGCGCTTTCCGAGTGACTGATCTGAAGGCCGCTCGTTCCTCAGGGAATGCGGTCTGGGCGGATACCGCCAACCGCGCAGCGTTCGCGCTGCAGTTCACTTCAAGTTAGTTACCTATCAAACGGAAGGAAGTCCATGAATCGCATGCTTACCCTAACCACCCTCGCTGCCGCGCTAACTGCCGCAACTGCCCAGGCAGGCGCCATCCGTGCCACCGGAACCGATTCGCCCGCCGCCGTGTCCTCATTCTCCACATCGATTGACGGCGATCGCATACGCGTCGAAAGCGAACAGCAGTTCGAGCGTGATTATGGTGCGAGCGCAGAACGGATCGCTGACGGCGTCTACCGAATGACCGAGGGTCCCTTTGCCGGCAAGATCCTTTCGATGGGGATCGATGGCCTGCGCCACGATTTGGCCGTTCTGCAGCAGCAACTGGGCAAGGCCGGGTCGCGGGAAGGTGAGCGTACGGAATTGCTGGGCCGCATCGCAGAGCTGCAGAAGCAGGTGTCCGAGTATGAGACACGCGAGCTGCCGCCGGAGTCTGCGGCCAAGGCGGATGCGATCCGTGGAATCTCCTGCTGGTCCTACAGCTATCTGCAGAACCGCCATGTGTTCTACGGGGGCTACGCCGAGGTGATCGTTGACGGCGGGCTTTACCTGGACAACGGCGGCGGCGGATTGAACTGGTACTACGCACGGATGTCGGCAACCGCGGTCGCGAACGTTTATGCGCCTTACGGCATCTACGCAAACTCCTGGTTGAGCACTTCTGCCCGGGTGACCGACAACCTTACCGGCGTTACCGTCAACGCGACGCCCCTCAACAGCCCCCAGACCTCAGGTGCCGGCACCGGTGCGGTGTACAGCGGTCCAAGCTTCGGGCATGACCTGCGCGGGACTGCCACTGCGCTTGCCAGCGGTGATTGCTGGGGCTACCTGTCGCTGACCGACCAGTTCCTGTTCTGATCGCGGCGCTAGCCGCTCGGTCGGTTCCACGATCGGCAACCACCGCCGCGACTTGTTCGCGGCGGTGATTCAGGTCGACTGATCCCGCTCCAGTCTGTCGGCATGGTTCACAAGGATCGGCCCAGCGCAAGTGCTGTGCAGTGCGTTCGCGGCCTGACAGGCTCGAGCAGCGGCTTTGGCGTCGGGAACAGGCGGAGCGGACCTCGGAAACGGCGATGCGAATCCCTGGTCCGATAAGCAATCGATGTTGCGGCTGCGAATTCTGTGCAGACTCTCCCTAGGCCTGTGCCTTGATCCGCCGGTGGAGGTCGGAACTGATGATCAGGTTCTCGATGATGGTGGTTTCCTCTTCCTCTTTCTTCTTGTCCGAATCCAGCTTCACCGCCACTGATTTCACCGACAGGAAAAACGCCTGGAGGCAGCCCGGGCAATGCCGGATGCTGACCTTGGCGTGGGAGCTCTCCGCATCGGTGTTCTTCTTCAGGGAATCGAAGAATGTGTAGTCGCCGCGCTCCAGCTGAGCCTTCAATTCGTCCGGGTTGGCAATCGGCGCCAGCGGGCCAATCGATTCTTCAGCATCGATCCACTTGGTGCAGCGCTCGCAGAAAGGCATGTTGACCACGGTCCAGGCGAGCGTCGCGCACAATCCCACAATCATGATCGCTTCCAGCGCCCAGACCGCGTAAAGCGCCATGCCGGTCGGAGTCCAGCCGAACAGAGACCAGACCCCGTCTACCGCGATCAGGCCAAGGAACTGCAGCAACTCATTCGGCATCAGCAGCAGCGCCTGATGCTCGGTGAGCGCGTAGAGCCAGACCACCCAGCCGACGTAGCTGGCCAGCAAGCCGACGATCAGGCCAATCAGGACGACGACGGTGGGGTTGCGGGTCTTGCCGAGCTTGGCGCCCAGACCCACCAGATAGCCGACGATGCCGCCACAGCCAAGGGTGAAGAAGAAGTTCAGGTAGATAAAGGGGATGTAGTAGATCAGATAGGCGTAGATCGCCCCCAGAATGACCGCTGACACCACCCCGAATACCAACATGTAGACCGGGCCCATCAGTCCGATGGCACCGGAATGCTTGTAGTACAGATTCCCCTGAGACATGTTCCACTCCCCATTCAAGAACGGTCAGGCCGAGCGTCAGCCAATCCGCTTCAGCACCCGTCGGCGCGGACCCCCAACTGGACCCTCGATCATCGAGCGGTCGGTTCACATTGCCCGTTTAGCCGAGCCGGGCCAGCCGGGTTCCCCAACCCGGCGGGTCCAGTGTGCAGCATCTGCCTAGTCGGTGAAAACCCGATCCAGGAATTCCTGCATGGCCTTCCAACTCGCTGCATCGGCGTCTGCGTCGTATTTCAGGGGCAGCCCGAACTTCTCGCCAACGGCGGTGGCGCCGGGGTTGGTGAAGCTGTGCATCACGTCCGGAAAATTCACGAACGTGTAATCGGCTCCTGCAGCATCCATTTCCTTTCTGAAGGCTTCGATCGCTTCCGGCTTGACGAAGGGATCCGCCGCACCGTTCATGGCCAGAATCGGAACCTTGACCGATTCGGCCGGCCCACCTACCGGACCCAGGCTGCCGTGAAAGCTGACCACGCCCTTCAACGGCGCGCCGGCACGGGCCATGTTCAGCACCACACCGCCGCCGAAACAGTAGCCGATGGCCGCAACCCGGTCCGGGTCAACTGAGTCCTGTTTGAGCAACTGCTGCTGGGCGGCCTCGAAGCGCGCCTTCATTCCGTCAAAATTGCTGACCACCGCCTGCATGAACTTGCCGGCATCGTCCGGGTGCTCGGCCAATTTGCCATCGCCGTACATGTCCAGTGCGAAGCCCACGTAGCCCAGTTTGGCCAGATCGCGCGCCCGGCGCTGTGCGTAATCGTTATGCCCCCACCATTCATGGACCACCAGTACGCCCGGTCGTTTGCCCTCCAGTGCATCGTCCCAGGCGAGATATCCCGACATCGTCGCGCCATCGGCCTGATAGCTGATCTGGCGAGTCTGGATTTCGGCGTGAACGGTTCCGCAGGCCAACAGGCCCAGTAGCAACAGTTGTCCCTTCATGGTTCCTCCTTGCGGTCGGTGTTCACCAGGTTTGTAACACTCCCACGACCGGAAATCTCGATCGGGCGATCCCCCGGGGTTGATTTCGGCTGCGTCGGATCAGCAGCCTTGCGCTGCCGGAATAGTGCAAGGAAGGGTCGAATGTTGGAGCCAGGTTGCCGCCAGTGGGACGAATGCGCGCTTTTTGACACGCCCCCGGCAGTTCACCCTGCCACTGTTGATAGCGACAAAGCGAAGGGAAAGATTCATGACCAGATTCCTGCTAGGCGCACTGGCGCTGACGGCATCACTGACAGTATTGGCCGACCAACCGGCCCAGCCTTCCGGCACCGAGAGCAGCCCAGAAGTGAAGACGCTTCCCGAGGTTGCGACCGAAGACAAGAACAATGGCAATTCCCTGTCGGCCACGCTGGAAAGGGGCATGGACAACCAGGGACTGACGATGGAAGAGAAGTGGGATCATGACACCATCGTGTGCAAGCGAATGGCCACCTCCGGCAGTCGACTCGGGAGGAAGGTCTGCCACAGTCGGGCGGAATGGCGCGCGATGCGTGAGAACGGACGGGAAGTGACGCGTTCGGTTCAAGCCCGCGACCCGGGCAAGGAATACCACGAGAAGCAATAGCCGCCGCCAACTCGGCACCGCCACAGAGGCTGATCAGTCCGCGCTGAATGTTTGGGTGTACCCTGCCAGTGTTGGGAGGGTTAACCAGTAAGGAGAGGATCATGATCAGATCACTACTCGGCGCCTTGGCAATGACCGCCTCGATGGCGGTGCTGGCCGATGAACCAGTCGAACCCACCTCATCTGATAGCGGGGCAGAGGTCAAAACCCTCCCCGAAGTCCAGAGCGAGGATGAGAACAACGGAAACTCGCTGTCTTCTACCCTGGAGCGGGGTATGGACAACAAGGGTCTGACGATGGAAGAGAAGTGGGACAACGACACCATCGTCTGCAAGCGTATGGCCACTTCAGGCAGCCGGCTGGGTCGCAAGGTCTGCCACAGCCGTGGCGAATGGCGGGCGATGCGCGAGAACGGTCGCGAGACCACCCGTCAGATCCAGCGCCGCGATATGGGTTTGGAGGACCACGAGGGCTGATCGGGGTGTGTGCATGATGTCCGCCGCTACCACCGAACCCGCCCTGCGGGGATACTCGTGCGGTGAGTTCCGAGCTTCGTTTCCGCGGTGAATTCTCGGCGCGCATTGGCAACTGCGATTGCTGCTCGCGACGTCGGTCGATTAGCCTAGGGTAAGCAGCTCAGGTCCTTCAATTCCGTCATTGATCCGATGGCGAGCTCGAATTGCAGGTGTCGGCCATCGGCCGCAGTGGCAATAAAGAGCGTCTGCTGATTGCACCAGGTCAATCCCTGGATCGCCTGGAAAACCCGGTAGTGGGAGACCGAGCGAAGAACGTTGTCGGGCTCCACCGCGATGTCGAGGGTGGAGTACTCCGCGACGGTTTCACCGTCGGCATAGAAGCCCAGTGCCAGTTGGCTTGAACTGGCCTGGTGCCCGCGTGGCCACGCGCCATAGCGAATCAGATAGATCGATGACCCACGATAGCCGCAATGCAAGGTGAGCGAGCGCGCATACCAGGGATAGTGATCAATACCGATTTCGTTGCTATCGGTGGCCCAGTACACGGTGGTGTTGCCTTCGTCTCCTTCGTTGCCGGCGGGGATGGATCGGGCGTAGCAGGCGCCGTCGTTCGAGGAATGGACGACCGCTTCATTGGCGCGCTCTTCGTCACAGAACGCCGGGTGCGCCAGACCGACCAAGGCGAGGCAGATCAGGAGCGGTAATCCCCCCATTTTTAACCGCCGCCAAAAGTGGAGTCATGCAGCCATGGCGAGCTTTTGCCGTGGTGTGATGCCGCCGATGGCTGTGTTGGGTCGTTCGTTATTGTAGGTCCACTGCCAGGCTGTGGCCTCAGCCTGGACTTGTTCAATGCAGTCAAACAGGGTTTGGTTGAGCCAGTCATATCGAGCAGTTCGGTTGAATCGTTCGATGTAGGCGTTCTGCTCGGGGTGACCTGGCTGGATAAAATCGAGCTTGATCTGCTGCTTGGCGGCCCAATCGGTCAGCACCTTGCTGACGTACTCCGGCCCGTTGTCGCAGCGGATCGCTGCCGGTTTGCCGCGCCATTGAATGATCTGCTCCAGCGCGCGGACCACGCGGGCCGCGGGCAAGGAGAAATCCACCTCGATGCCCAAGGCCTCGCGGTTGTAGTCGTCGATCACGTTGAGCAATCGGTAACAGCGTCCGTTGCTCAACTGGTCGTGCATGAAGTCGATCGACCACGACTGGTTGATCGCTTGCGGGACCGCCAGCGGCTGAGGCTTCTCCCTGACCAACCGATTCTTCGGCTTGATGCGAAGGTTTAGAGCCAGCTCCCGGTAGATCCGGTAGACCCGCTTGTGATTCCAGCGGTGACCGCGGACGTTGCGCAGGTACAGAAAGCACAGGCCAAAGCCCCAGTTGCGATGAGTGGTGGTCAATCGGATCAGCCAATCGGCAATGACCGCGTTCTCGTCGGCCAGCACCGCCTGGTAGCGATAGCAGGTCTGCGAGATGTTGAAAATTGCACAGGCATGCCGAACCGAGGTTCGGCCCTGCTCCACAACGCATTTGGCCATCTCCCTTCGGGACGATGGCCTCACCACTTTTTTGACAGTGCTTCCTTGAGTAAATCCGCGCTCAGCTGCGCCTCGGCGTACATCTTCTTCAGCCGCCGGTTCTCTTCCTCAAGTTCCTTCATCCGCGACATCATCGGCACGTCCATGCCGCCGAACTTGGCGCGCCACTTGTAAAACGTGGCCGAGCTGATGCCGTGCTCCCGGCAGATCTCTGGCACCGCTACGCCGGCCTCAGCCTGCTTCAGCACCGCCATGATCTGGCTGTCTGTGAACCGCGATTTCCTCATGGAATCCTCCTCCGTTCAGGTTACGAGAAAATTCCACTTATGGGGGCGCTCAGTTTTCGGGGGGATTACCCTCCGCAAGCGCCGAATGCTGCGGTATGCGACCGGCAAAGCGGGAACGGGGGCAGACGCGAAGCGCACAGGCTTGCGGCGACTGCTTGCGGTTTGGGTCGGCAAGATCTGTCGATGAGCGACGCTTGATCGGGGCCGAGTTGGTGGCGCTGACCGATGATGCGCGGGAGGAAAACGCCAAGTTTGAGCAACGCCGGATGCTGACGACTTGCCTCAGCACGAATGAGCAATGCCCCGAAGGGCCCAACGACTAGGTAACGCGCTGCCGCGCGGGAACAACTGGATCATCGCAAGGAACTCCCCGGCAGTCGCGTTGACCTGCTTGTTGGGCCAAGTGTCGCAAGGACTAGAGTTGGCCCGAAAAACGGCGACCACGCAACCGAAAGACCGCCCAAGACGTTACACGGACTGCTCTCGCAGTTCCCCAACGAAAGCGTCGACGGCATTGCGGAGCTCTTGAAGTGGCCGAGGCGCGTGGCGCCGGACTTCGTGCCCCGACGTGAACTGCCAACTCTCCGGTCGAGGCTCAATCCGAAACGTGCCTTCTAGCCCGGGCAACTCCACTAGGAAACACCGACAGAACTTGCCGTCATCGACGATTTTTGACCACTCGGCGAGCTGAGCTGCGAGAGCGTCGAGTGGGTAGTTCGCAAACTCGACTAGGGTTTGAGAGCCCTCCCGAACGCGCAACCAACCTTCGCGACCAGTGTCCCCAGCGCCACGGACCTCGAAGTCAATGAATATCGAATGTGGCAAGAATCTCAGCCCAACGATTAGGTAACGCGCTGCTGCGCGGGAACAATTCGATCATCGCAAGGAACTCCCCGGTAGTCCGCTTGAGCGTTGGGTTGGGCCACGGGCGAGTGACCAGATTTGGGGCGAAAGAAGGCCAGAGGGAATTCGAGACAATGCTATCAACGAAGCCACAAGGCACTCCGATACATGATCGGGCGCGCGGCATAACCACTATTGGTTCCCTACTCATTGTCAAGCACCTCTTCAACGTACTTCCAATATGCCTTGTAGTGCTCGACTTGCTCTTTGAGACGAAGATCTTGTCCATTTAGGTCACGCCATAGAGAGTCGAGAATAATCCCCGACATATCATCTGGATGCTCTATACCTATCGAATTGAACCATTCAGAAATTGATGACCCACGCCACAGCCCCCAACTATTCCGCATCCACGTCCCGAGACCATGATGATATCTAGCCATTTCTTTCTCAGATCCATCTTTCATTTCTTGGATCTGTTCTGGCTGCAACAACTTCTTTAAATGATTGATTGCATCATAGAGATCCTGCGGGATATAGTCCTTCTCCCCATGGTCCGGATTCTCAACGACTGGAACTGCGTCCAGCAACCGCGCCTTGTCCTGAGACTTCTCTGCGGAAGCGCAACCAACTATTAGCAACGCCACTATAAGTCCTTGGAGAAACCGGATCGGATCATGACGGGCCCAACGCCAAGCTAAGTGGCTACCGCACGAGGAATTCCGCTTTTCGCGAGGAACTCCCCGGGAGTCCACTTGAGCGATTTGTTGGGCCGAGGTGGTCATGACCGAAGTTGGCCCGAATTGCGTCAAACACGCAACCGAAGCGTCGCCAAGATGACCAGCGCCAGATGCGGCGGATTGCGATCGGGAAAGAGGTGGCGGTGGCAGAGGCGAAGAGCGCAGGCTGGCCACCGATGCTTGTGGGTTTGGGTCGGCAAGATCTGCCGATGAGCGATGCTTGTTCGGAGCCGAGTTGTTGGCGCTGGCCGAGAACCCGCCGAAGCCGGACGCCAAGCCCGAGCAACGCCGGATTTTGAAGGCTGGCCTCAGCACGAATGAGCAAAGCCCCGCAGGGCCCAACGATTAGCTAAGCGGCTACCGCGCCGCAATGTCTGGTTCATAGCGAGGAACCGACGTCCCCCCGATTTTGAGTAGCACTCCGATTTGGAGTCCAATCCCCCCAGAGAAGGAGATTGGACGTGAAGAAGCGCTATTCCGAGGAACAGATCATTGGCTTTCTGCGTGAGGCCGAGGCGGGTATGCCGGTCAAGGAGCTCTGTCGCCGACACGGCTTCAGCGAGGCGT
>JAGRJL010000823.1 GCA_020442775.1 Lysobacterales bacterium
TGCAGCGCGCGCAGCCGCTCGAAGATCGCCGCGTCGTCCTTGGTCACCCGGCTGTTGTGGCGCAGATAGTCCAGCCAGGTGGCGCACTTGAAGCGCTCGATCCAGGTGCGCGGCTCGTGCAGATCGCGCAGCAGCGCCCAGCGATGGGCGCCGTCGCGGCGGCGGATTCGGCGACGCTCGGCCATCGCGTGCAGAAAGGGGACGATGTCTTCTTCGTCAATGATCCATTCCACCGTGATCACCACTGGACCGGTGCGCGGCTGCACTGGAACCGCGGTTTCCGGCTCGCGGTATTGGCGCAGCGGATCCAGATCGCGATCGGCTGCCGGCGCCAGCGGCAGCAGCCAGCCGACCAGGGCGCTGATCAGCAGCGCGGCGGCGGCGCCGATCAGCGCGCTGTCCAGGCCCGATGATCGCGCCAGCCAGCCCCACAGCCAGCTGCCCCCGGCCAGGCCGGCGAAGGCCGCCATCTGATACAGCGCCAGCACTCGCGCCACCACCCAGCGCGGCGCCGACAGCTGCACCGTCACGTTGAAGGTGGAAAGCGCAAGGACCCAGCCGACCCCGGCAGCGAACACCGCCAGTGCGGTGACCACGAAGAGACTGCTGTAGGCGGCAATCGCCAGCGCGAGCGCGCAGCCGGCGCTGGACAGACGGACGATGCTTTCGGTCGCCATCCGCTCGCGCAAACGGGTGCTGGCAAGCGCGGCCACCACCGCGCCCAGTCCGAAGGCGCCGAGCAGGACGCCGTAGACCAGCGCGCTGCCGCTACCCAGTCGCTCGGCGACCAGAGGCAGCAGCGCTGGCGCCGCGCTGGCACCCAGACCGAAGATCGCGCTGCGCAGCAGCACTACCCGGATCGCCGGCGACAAGCGCACATAGCGCAGTCCGGCAGCCATCGCGCTGGCCAGCCGTTCGCGCGGCAGCAAACGTGGCTCCGGCGTCGGGCGCCAGCGCCACAACACCGCGATCAGGCCCAGATAGCTCAGCGCATTGATCGCAAAGGCCACCGCCGCGCCAGCGAACGCGACAATTGCACCGCCGATGGCGGGCCCGGTGCTGCGGGCCAGATTGAAGCCCATGCTGTTCAAGCCCACCGCCGCCGACACCTGCGGCCGGCTGACCATGTCCTGCACCGATGCTTGCCAGGCCGGCGCATTCAGCGCCGCGCCGCAGCCGAGCAGAAAGGTGAAGCCCAGCAGCAGCCACGGGCTGAGCAACTCCAGCCAGGCGCACAGCGCCAGCGCCGCTGACACCAGCAGCATGAAAAGCTGTGCCGCCAACATCACCCGGCGCCGATCCAGACCATCGGCGATCGCCCCGCCCAGCAGCGAAAACAGCGCGATCGGCAGCGCGGTCGAGGTCTGAACCAGCGCCACCATATCCGCCTGCCGGGTCATCTCCAGCATCAGCCAGGCAGCGCCCACCGACTGGATCAGGCCGCCGAAATTGGAAATCAGCGTGGCCCACCAAACGTTGCGGAAGATCGGGATCTTGAGCGGGGAGGGTACGGCGGGGTGGGACATGCGGGGGATTGTAAGGGCAGGGCAGGGTCAGCGGTTGCAGGGCGGGCAAAAGCGCGTGCACCGATTGCGAGTTCAACCTGCGCCTGAGCCAGCATTGCCGCGACGCAATCTTGCGCGATCTCCCGGGGGGCTACAGACTCCTCCCTACTGGCGCCAGGCCGCCTGCGCAGGCGCCCCGGGTTGGCCCTCGCTTTGCGTGGCGAGCGTCGCCTTCCCCCGATTGCAAACAAGGTCGACCATGAGAACCAACCAGCTCAATCGAGGTCAGAACCGCCGTCTGATGTTCATCGAGAACAAGAGCGACCCGGATGCTGCCGCGAGAATCGGCTGGGTCAGATTCTCCAGATCCGGTCGTTCAATCTACTACTGCGACAAGACGCTGCTGAAAGCCAATGTTCCGGGCGGGAATTTCATCGATTTGGAATCGAACGACGAGTACTGGGTATCCGG
>JAGRJL010000101.1 GCA_020442775.1 Lysobacterales bacterium
TCCTTCTTAACCTCCTCCACCAGCCAGTCAATGATCCGGAAGTCGAAGTCCTCACCGCCGAGGAAGGTGTTGCCGTGGGTGGCCAGCACCTCGAACTGCTTCTCGCCGTCGACGTCGGCGATCTCGATGATCGACACGTCGAAGGTGCCGCCGCCCAGGTCATAGACCGCGACCTTGCGATCGCCGCTGCCCTTCTTGTCCAGGCCATAGGCCAGCGCCGCTGCAGTCGGCTCGTTGATGATGCGCTTGACTTCCAGACCGGCGATGCGGCCGGCATCCTTGGTCGCCTGACGCTGCGAATCGTTGAAGTAGGCGGGAACGGTAATCACCGCCTCAGTGACCTTCTCGCCCAGATAATCCTCGGCGGTCTTCTTCATCTTCATCAGGACCTTGGCCGAGATTTCCGGCGGGGAAACCCGCTTGCCGCCGGCCTCAACCCAGGCGTCGCCGTTCTCGTGCTCGACGATGCCGTAGGGCACCAGGCCGATGTCCTTCTGCACTACCTGCTCGCTGAACTTGCGTCCGATCAGACGCTTGACTGCGTGCAGGGTATTCTTCGGATTGGTCACTGCCTGGCGCTTGGCCGACGCACCGACCAGCACCTCGCTGTCGTTGGTAAAGGCGACCACCGATGGGGTGGTGCGATCGCCTTCGGCATTCTCGATCACCTTGACCGAGCTGCCTTCCATCACGGCCACGCAGGAGTTGGTGGTCCCCAAATCGATACCGATGATCTTGCCCATGTCTATAAACCTCTTGCTTGTTGCCTAATCTGATGGGCATATCGCCCTGATGTGCTGGTAATTGGGGTCGGGATTGGCGATTCACAATCCCTGCGCGCCAATTTGCTGATCGCCGGTTGCGCTCAATCGCTCTGAGCCTTGCTCACCACCACCATGGCCGGGCGCAACAGCCGCTCGTGCAGGCGATAACCCTTCTGGAACACCCGAACCACGGTCCCCGGCGGGAACTCGGTGCTGACCTCGGTGGCCATGGCCTGATGCAGCTCCGGATCAAAGGCCTTGCCCATGGGATCGACTTCCTCCACGCCCTGACTCTTGAGTACCTTGTTGAGCTGCGTCAGGGTCAGCGCCTTGCCTTCCTTGATCGACTCCATGGTGGCACCCGGCTGCTCGGCGGCCTCCAGACCGCGCTCGAGGTTGTCGGCGACCTGAACCAGATCGGCCAGCACCCTTTCCAGACCGAAGCGCCGGGCCTGTTCCAGGTCACGCAGGCTGCGCTTGCGCTGGTTTTCCATCTCGGCGCGGTTGCGCAGCAGTTCCTCTTCCAGGGTCTGCACCCGTTCGGCCAGCGCCAGACGCTCGGCGGCGATATCAAGCTCCTCAGCGTCCTGTTCGTGCTGAAATTCGTTTTCGGGGGTGTCTGAAGCGTGCATGGGTCTCTACCTGGTTTGCATTTCGACCGCAGCGATGTGGTCCGACGGTCGGTTTTTCAAGGTCAACCGGGCCGATTGGGCCGGCAAGACACGAATTCTTGCGGTTGCGAGCCTTCGCAGCGGCAAATTGGGACGTCAGCCGATCGCAAAACCGAACGGCAATCGAAGCAGCCAATTGGCCATGTGACTAGGTGCGAACGTGATCGACGTTGAGCACGCGCCCCAGGGAGGCGGCGGTAGCCTCGACGATGGGAATGACCCGTTCGTAGGGCATGCGCCGCGGTCCGATCACCCCCAGCACCCCCAACTGCTCGCCGACTCTGTAGGGTGCGGTGACCACCGAGCAGGGGCCCAGCGCGTTCAGACCGCTTTCCTCGCCGATAAACAGCCGCACCCGCTCGGCACTGTTGCTGCGTTCAAGCAAATGCAGCAGCGCGTGCTTTTCATTGAAGGCCTGAAACAGCTCGCGCACCCGCTCCAGATCATCCATGTCGCGATGCTCTAGCAGGGTCTGCTCGCCCGCCATCATCATGGGCTCGCGGCCCTCGTCGCTCATCAGGCTTTCAGCGGCGCCCACCACCACGTTCATCGCCTCGTCGATCGCACTGCGGGTCGCCTTGAGATCGCCAATCAGCCGCTTGCGCGCTTCGGGCAGGGTGAGCCCGGAGAGTTCGCGGTTGAGTGCGCGGGCCGCGCGGGCCAGATCACGGGCGCTGAACTCCTGGTCGGTGCGAGCGATCCGGTTCTGTACCTCGCCGTTGCGGAAGACCAGCACCACCAGCACCCGCCCCTGACCCAGCGGCAGAAACTCGACCTGCGCCAGCGCCTGTTCTTCGCGCCGCGGACAGCGCACCAGGCTTACGCAGCGGGTCAGGCCGGAGAGCATCTCGGCAGCGGTGCGCAGCGCCTGGCGCGGCTCGGTGCAGCGCTGCAGGGTGGCATCGATCCGCTGCAGCAGCGGCTCGGGCACCGGCTCCATCTGCACCAGCGCATCCACAAACAGGCGGAAACCCTGGGTGGTCGGCACCTTGCCCGCCGAGGAATGGGGCGCGGTGACCAGGCCCTGCTCTTCCAGATGCGCCAGCACATTGCGCACCGTCGCCGAACTCAGATCCAGCCCGCACTCGCGCGCCAGCGTCGCTGAGCCCACCGGCTCGCCGGCACGGATGTAGTGCTGCACCAAATCGTGCAGCAGCTTGCTCGCGCGTTGGTCTAGAGGATTGTGCATGCGGGGACCAGTGACTTCCTTACCCTGCCAGCTATGGGGGCCGCGACCGCCGCTTCAAGGGGCGCGAAGGATCAGGGTCAGCGGCACCAGCGCCATCAGCCCCAGCAGCAGCAGGATCGCGATCAGGTTGGTCAGCATCACCATGGGCCGCGCGCGAACCGCCTGCAGCAGGGTCGGCTCGGTGCCGTCGGCCAGCGCCTGGCTGCGCGCCTCCCTGGCTCGTTCAGCACGCGCCTGCTGATAGGCATTCATCGCTGACCGGGCGCGCGGATAATCCTGGTCGCGGCGCAGCCACAATCCGCCGGCGGAAACCCCCCAGCGGCTGGGCTGGGTTTCGTACCAGTCATAGCCGTCCGAGCTCAGCCAGCCACGCACTTCGTCAGCTTCGTCGTCAGGCACGTGGCGCAGATTGAGCAGCAGTTTGGCCATGCCGCGCATGATAGGGGCAAAGCTCGGGAACCGAACAGAACGGTGCGCTATGCTCGCGCGGTCCGCGGCCATTGCCCCGAGCTCATGATCTCACCCGCCTTCCTGATCGTGGTGTCACTGCTGTATCTGGGTGGGTTGTTTTACGTGGCCATGTGGGGTGACCGTCAGCCGCAGCTGCTGGAGCGCCCGCGGCTGCGGCGCTGGGTCTACAGCCTGGCCCTGGCGGTCTACTGCACGACCTGGACCATCTACGGCGCGGTCGGCACCGCGGCCGGACAGGGCTGGTCCTATTTGCCGATCTATCTGGGCCCGCTGCTGATGTGGCTGCTGATGCCAAGCATCTTCGAGCGTCTGGTGCTGATCTCCCGACAGCAGAACATCGCCTCGGTGGCCGACCTGATCTCCGCGCGCTTCGGCCGCTCAGCCGGACTGGCAGCGCTGATCTCGGCGATCGCGGTGCTCGCCGCGGTGCCCTACATCGCGCTCCAGTTCAAGGCCATTTCCACCAGCCTGGGGGTGATGCTGCCGCAGCTGCGCTCGGGCGCACAGGCGCCGCTGCTGGAAGATGGCGCGCTCTACGTCGCCGCCATTCTGTCGGCCTTCGCGGTGCTCTTCGGCACCCGCAAGGTCAGCGCCTCGGAACATCGGCCGGGGCTGATTCTGGCGGTCGCAGTGGAGTCGGTGGTGAAGCTGGTCGGGCTGCTGGC
>JAGRJL010000824.1 GCA_020442775.1 Lysobacterales bacterium
TGCGCCTGAATCGCGATTTCGATTTGCCGACAGGCTGAGGTGAGTACGCCAGCCGCCAGGAGCTGAAGCCGAATGAGCGGCGAGCAAGTCGAGCGACTGCGCGATCTGCTGCGGGTACCGGATCAGGCCTCGCAAGACCAACTGGTCAAACGAGTCGACGGCGTCGAGCAGCAGCTGGAGCAATTGCCCGACAAGCTGCCGGCGGCGCTGCGTAGCGCAGACAGCCACGGACCGGATCTGGCCGGCGCGCTGGAGCAGCCGGTGGCCAAGGCGGTCGAGACCCTGGCCCGTACCCGGCGGGAGCTGCTGGCCAATGCGCTGTTTCCGGTGCTCGGTCCGGCGATCCGCCAGGCAATCACCGAGGCGCTGCGCGGACTGGTCGATAACCTCAACCGCCTGCTGGAATCCACTTTCAGCATCCGCGGACTGCGCTGGCGGCTGGAATCCTGGCGCAGCGGCATGCCCTACGCACAAGTCGCGCTGCGCCACATGCTGCGCTACAGCGTCGACCATCTGTTTGTGATCCAGAACGAATCAGGCCTGTTATTGGCCAAGGCCCATCAGTTCGAGTTTCAGGGCAATGACAGTGACGCGGTTGCGGCGATGCTGACCGCGATCCGCGACTTCATGCGCGACTCCGGGCTGGCGCCTGGCGAAGCGGAGCTGCGTCAGGTCGAACTGGGCGATCATCTGCTGCGTTTGTATCCGGGCCCGGATGCCTATCTGGCGGCGGCAATTTCCGGCGTACCTGGTCGCGAAGTGGACCAATCACTGTCGACCTTGCTCGAGGACATGCACCGGCAGGTGCCGGCGGCCCTGGAGCAGGGGCAGCCGGATCCACAGGTGGACGAGTTGCTGCGCAACTGGTTCAGTCTGTCCGGGCGCTCCCAGGAACTGGATGAGAGTGCCCAGCGGCGGCCGCTGATGGCCATACTGCTGATCAGCCTGCTTACGTTGCTGGCACTGGTCTGGATCGGCGAACGGCTATGGACCGGCAGCGAAGCCACCGCGCTGAGCAAAGGATTGGCCGCGGAGCCGGGCTATCAGGCGCGGGCTCAACGCGATGGCTGGCGACAGCTCCGAGTCGATGGCTTGCGCGATCCGGTTTCCCGGCCGCTGACCGCGTTGCTGAGTGAGCTGCAGCTTGATCCTGAGCGGGTCTGGAATCACACCCAGCCGTATCTGTCACTTTCCCCCGAACTGGTGGCGTCGCGGCTGCAAAAGCTCCTGCAGCCGCCCGAGGGTGTGGTGATTGAAGCCGCTGGGGGCCAGATCCGGATTCACGGAGAGGCAGATTTGACCTGGGCCGAATCAGCACAGCTGCAGGCCGCGAGCTGGGCCGGATTGATACCGCTGGTCTGGGAGCTTCGCTCACCGGAACCGCCCAGCTTCGACCCGTTGCCGCCGATGGTGGTGGTGGAACTGCCCCAGGGAGCCGAGCTCAGCGCCGAGGCCA
>JAGRJL010000825.1 GCA_020442775.1 Lysobacterales bacterium
CAGGCGCGAAATGAACTTGAACATGGTGCTTCTCCTCGATCCGGGGGCCGGCGACCGCAGCCGCCTGGGCCGCGCAGTGCACCGGTCGGGTAACCCAGCCGGCGCCTGCGGGCAAACTCAAAGGCGGGTTCGATCAGGCGGCCTGGGCTGTCGCCTCGCGCCCCTGCATCTGGTGAACCATCGCGGCGGTCAACGCCTGTCCGCCGATCGCCCATTCGCCCTCGTTGACCTCAACGATGCGGACCCAGGTCACGCTGCGCAGCGCGTCACCTTCGATCGCGACCATGGTGTCGGTGACCTTGGTGATGATCTCTTCCTTCTGTTCCTTGCTGAAAACACCCTTGATGACGTGGATATCGACCAGTGGCATGACTTTGACTCCTGTTTGATTGGGGGTATTCGGCGGCGGGTGAATCTCATTGCGTCGCCGTGGTGAGCACTTTAGGGAGCCGACTGCCGGCCAGCTTGGGGATTGCCTGAGGCTTTCTTGAGGCTTTGCTGAGGGTTGCGCAAAGGCGCCAATGGGCCTCGCTTCCGGGGCCATGGAGAGCTGAGATATAGTCGAATCACCCACGCCATGCGCTCGAGTCGTGCACCTACGCTTTGCTGATTGCGAAATCGATTCGGCCGCAGTGGAGCTGCGTCGTGACGGCGTTCCGGTAGCGGTCGAGCCGCTGGTGTTCAAGACCCTGCTGATGCTGGCGGCAAACGCCGAACGAGCGGTCAGCAAGGACGAGCTGCTGGAGGCGGTCTGGCCCGGCAAGGTGGTGACCGACGCCACCCTGAGCAATGCCATCAAGCTGGCCCGTCAGGCGGTGGGCGACAGCGGCGAGCGTCAGGCAATCATCCGTACCGTGCGTGGGCACGGCTTTCGCTTCGTCGCGGAACTCGAGCCGGTGGCGCCGCTGATCATTGCCTCACCGCTGGCGCGCGAACTGCAGCTGCCGCCCAATGAGTTGCTCGGGATTGGTGCACCATCGGAGCTCCCCACGCTGCCCGCGATGCCATCGCTGGCACTGCTGGGCTTCGAAAGCCTTGGTGGCGGCGCGGTGCCGGATGTATTCGTCGAAGGCTTGACCGTCGATCTCAATGCGCGACTATCCCGACTGCAGGGCCTGTTCGTGGTTGCCCGGGAATCGGCCAGGCGGCTGGCCGCGGCGCGCCTGCCGCTGGCCGAGATCGGCCGTCGACTGGGCGTGCGCTATCTGCTGCACGGGACTGCCCAGCGCCAGGATCGGCGTCTGCGCGCAACGGTTCATCTCTCCGAAGCGGCAACCGAGCGGATCGTCTGGACCGAGCGCTTCGACCGCACCCTGGACGATATCTTCCAGGTCCAGGACGAGATGGTCGATTGCGTCGTCACCGCCCTGCTGCCCGAACTGGAACGGGCAGAGATGGAGCGAGTGCGCCTGCTGCCCAGCGAGCACCTCGACGCCTGGGCCTGCTTTCACCGAGCGATGTGGCACAGCTACCGATTCACCGCCGATGATTCGGTGCAGGCCCGCGAACTGCTGCTGCGCGCGCAGCGGATCGATCCGGGCTTCGCCAGGGCCAGCGCCGGGCTCTCCTTCAACCACTATCTGCACGCTTTTCTGGATACCGACGGCGCCGCTGAAAGGCACATCCAGGCCGCAGTGGAGAACGCCGAGCGCAGCGTCGCGCTGGATCCACGCGACGCCATGTGCCGCTGGGTGCTGGGCCGCGCCAGCTTCCTTGACCAGAATCACGACGCCGCGCTGGCATCGCTGGATCAGGCCCTGCTGCTCAATCCCAACTACGCGCAGGGCACCTATGCGCGCGGCTTTGTCAGAGTGCACGCCGGGCTGCCTGACCCGGCAATCGCCGACCTGGACGCCGCGCGCAGGCTCAGCCCCTACGACCCGCTGCTGTTCGCGATGAAGTCATCGCGGGCGATCGCGCTGGCGATTCAGGGTGATCATGAGGGCGCCATGAAGTGGGCGGTGGACGCCACGCTGGAGCCCAATGCACATTTCCATATCCAGGCGGTCGCTGCCGCCTGTCTGCAAATGGGCGGCCGCCCGGAGCAGGCCCGTGCGACTATCGCCCGCGCAGCGGGCCGACACCCCGGCTACTCGGTCAAGGTATTCGAACGCAGCTTCCCCTATCGAGATCCCGAGCACCGTGCATTGCTCAGCAATGCACTGCTGGCGGCCGGTCTGCCGCGCGAGTGACTCTTC
>JAGRJL010000826.1 GCA_020442775.1 Lysobacterales bacterium
TTCGAATCCTGCCGGGCGCGCCACTTCTGAGCTTCGACTAACACGCAGACTTGCCAGCCAGCGCGAACAATGGCGTGATCGTCGCGCAAGCTGGGTCGTCAAGCCTTTGCCGTGTGCCAGTAGATCTCCAACAGCCCGACTTCCGGCGTCATTGAAAGCCAGCCGGGCCGGTCGCCTTTGGCCGAATTCGCGTGAAGCTCGGCTTCCATCAAGGCCACGAAAGGCATAAGCACGTCGCTGTACTTCTCGGGTTCGGCGTCCTGATCTAGCGCCGGAAACTGCTCGATATTCGCGCACGCAGCGCTTCGCAATGGATCGAACCGCCGTAGGGGTGTCACACTTCAAGCTGTGTGAGAGAATCATCGCGATGGGAACACTTGGAGGCTTGGTGAACGATCAACCAGAAGGCCCCAAGATGAATTCGTACCCCGGTGATGTGTACTTCTACCACGGCGACATTTCTCGAGAGGGGTACGCAGAACTCTCCTCGTTGCTCGAGGATCGGGATGACAAGGCCCAGAAGGCTTGCCTGATCCTCATTACGGATGGGGGTAACCCACACGCGGCTTACCGTATGGCTAGGGCCCTGTTCCATCACTACCGCGAGTTCGAAGTACTGATTGCTGACACATGCAAATCGGCCGGGACTCTTCTATGTACCGGTGCAAAGAAGTTGATTTTCGGTGATCGGGGGGAATTGGGCCCGTTGGATATTCAGGTGTCGAAGCCCGACGAGATGTTCGAAAACATGTCGGGACTGGCGCTAATCCAGGCCCTCAACGCTCTTCAGGGGCAAACCCTTGTAGCCTTCAGACAATACCTGATGGACATTCGGAGGCGTAGCCAGATCGGGACAAGGCTCGCAGCAGAGATTGCTGTGAAGCTCGCCGATGGGTTCATCTCACCGATTGCGTCCAAGATCGATCCGATCACCGTAGGGGAACACCAAAGAGCCATGAGTATTGCGATGGCTTACGGTCAGCGCTTGAGCAAGATGTCGTCTTCGTTGCGTCCTGGTGCGCTGGTCAGACTCCTGAGCGATTATCCTTCACATGGGTTTGTAATCGACAGGAAAGAAGCGTCAGAGTTGTTCAACAACGTTGAGGCGCCGTGCCCCCAGACTCTGCCTCTCTACGCCGCTGCGAGGAATATTGTCGATAGTTCGAACTATCCAGACCCTCCGATGGTCATAGATCTACTGAAAGAAATTAATCTAAACCGAGAGAAAAGAGATGAGCAACACGACACTGCCACTGATAACCCCGGAAGCGACGGAGCGAGCACAGATCCTGATGACAGCCCTGAACCAATCGGCGGCGGCGATGACCAAGATAGTTCTGGATCAGCAGCGAGTGATTCAAGAGCGATCACCGAACCTAGCGTCGCTGACGATGCCAAGTCGCGGGTGACGCGAGGAAAGAAGGAACGTCGCGCAAGTTGATTGGTGAAGTTCCCAAACTTGAAAAGAGAGGCCCTTTCGGGCCTTTCGCATTTTGGGCAAGTCTCATCTCCAACCAACACGCAACCTAGTGCTAAGTCGTTGATTCTCGGTCAGCGAAGCGTGTCAGATGGCCGCAAATCCCTTGTCCTATGCGGCTCCCGGTACCCTCCGAAGGCAGGGGTCGCAGGTTCGAATCCTGCCGGGCGCGCCATCATCGCTCATCGCGTCGCCGCCACTCTTTGGCAGTCAGCGACACTCGGCCGGATTACCCGTCGCGCTCGCTTTCACCGTCTTGCTGCACTTCGACCGCTCAAGGCCGGCAATCCCGAGTCCCGCACTTGATCACCCCGAATTCGCCCTCGCTGGTGCCATATCGAAAGATCGGTAGGCCGTCGGTGCCGATCGTCGAGTGGGTGCTGATCAGGTCTGATGGTGGGGTGTAGTCGATTTCGGGGCAGAGCCCGGCGGAGGCGCAGGTGAAGTAGCGCGGGTCTGGCTCGCCTTCGGGTTGATAGCGCTTGTAGGGGATGCGCTCGTCGCCGATGGCCAACTCGAAACCGGGCGTGAGCACATTCACCAGGTCGTTCTGATTGGCCGGGAGCAGGCATTCGGGATCTTGACAGCGGGCCACTCGGACCCGGGCCTCGAAAAAGCGCAGTTGAAACAAGACGGGGTTGCCGTCTGCGCCGATGGCCAGGCTGAAGATCAGGTAGTCGTCAAAGGAGATCCGGGGCAGCGTGGCGACCTGGCTTCTGATGATGTCGCCGCTGCAGCTGGGGTCGGTGCAGTGGGCGGTTTGCAGTTCGTTTGCACTCTGGTTGTAGTAGGCGAGGAAGGGGTTGCCGTCGGAGCCCAGTTCAATTTGCATGCCCAAGCCGTCCCGGCTGGATCCGGGATCGGAGATCTGGGTGATCGTGGGCGCTGC
>JAGRJL010000827.1:0-364 GCA_020442775.1 Lysobacterales bacterium
TGTCCTGGAAGCAGGGTCACCAGAACTGGTTCTTCCGTCATTTCGATCATGCCGCCGGAGTCATGGGCAGCTACATGCTGGGCGATTCCGAACTGCTGCGTGGGCGCATTCTGGACGTCGGCTGTGGCGACGGAATTTCCGACCTGGGACTATTCCTGCGCCATCAGCCGGAGCTGTTGATCGGGGTTGACCCGTTCCGCGGTTACGAGCGTTTGCTGCCGGTTTGCGCCGAACACCATCTGCCGCTGACCGAGCTGCCCGAAGGCCTGAGCTTTCAGGCCGCCGACGGCAATCACCTGCCCTTCGCCGACGACAGTTTCGATGTGGTGCTGAGCTGGGGCTCGGTGGAGCACATCGCCGGTGG
>JAGRJL010000827.1:426-2061 GCA_020442775.1 Lysobacterales bacterium
GTTCATCCGGGGCTGTACTACTCCAACTACGGTCATCACCTCGGTGAATTCTGTTCGGAGCCCTTCTTCCACCTGACCATGCCCGAAGCGGAGCTCAAGGAGCTGGTGCTGAACACCCCGCCCAGCTACATCGATCGGGCCGGTGAATTCGCCACGCCGGCGCAGTACTGGCAGTGGTACAAGGAGCTCAATCCGATCACCGTGACCAGCTTCGAGGCCGAGCTGCGCGCCCTCGACTTCGAGTTCTATCGCGCCGCGGTGCGCACCGAAGAGCTGATCGAGTACAGCCCGGCGCTGCAGCGCTATCCGATCGCCGATCTGGCGACGCTGGAGCTGTACCTGTCCTGCTACAACCGCAAACAGGCGCGCCCGGCCAATTACCGCCAGCTGTCAGCGACGGGGGAGGGCAAATGAAGTACCTGCGCCTGCTTGTGATCACCGCGCTGGTTGCCGCAGGCGGCTGTGCCGAGCGCTCGGGCTGTCCGCAACAGCTGGAACAAATGGGCGTTGAAGAAGGTCGCCGGGGGCTTCCCGCCAGTTTGCCCAGCCCGCAGTGCGAACTCAGCGAGGCCGAGCGCGATGGCTACTTCGCCGCCCGCCACCGTGGACTGCTGGAATACTGCGACGGCGCGGCCGGCTTTCGGATGGGGCTGGCAGGTGAAACCCCCGAGATTGAAGTCTGTCCGGCAGAAACGCAGAAGGCCTTCCGCAGCGGCTGGCGTGCCGCAGTGGAGATCGTGCGCCTGGAAAAACGACGCTCGGAGCTGCTCGCCGAAGCAGACCGGCTGCTGAAGACCGCCGATGGCCTGGCCGAGGAGGCCCGACAGGCGCTGATCGATCAGGCAAGCGCGCGCCAGCAGGACGCCAGACAGGACGAAAACGATCTGGAAGCACTGCGCGGTCTGGCCACCGTGCAGGGCTGGCAAGCGCCTCCCGAACCGCCAATGGGGGCGAACCAGCCCTCCGCTGGTGATGATCCCCAGTAGCCAACCTGCGGCGGTCGGGCTGGGCACGATGGGCGCAAAACTGACGACTGGCGGCAAGTTGCGACCTGTTCGGTCATCTGCACCGGTCGCGCTCTGATACTATTGAGCGATCGCGGAACATGATCAAACATGCCTGACCTGCTCATTCGAGGAATAGACGCGGAGCTTGCCGAGCGCATCAAGGAGCATGCGCGCACCAGCGGCACCACGCTCAACACCTGCGTACTCAATCTGCTGCGTACCGCGCTGGAAGGCGGCGGCACCAAGATGGTGGAACGCGGCATGCTGGAAATTGATGCGGAGCAATCCGAAGTCCGCATGCTCGGTGGCGCCTGGAGCGGCGATGAGGCCAAGGCCTTCCGCGATGCGCTGGCATCAATGGAGCGGATCGACAAATAGCGGCCCAGGAGCCCGCTTATTTCATGAGCCTTCTGCTGCGGCAGCCGATCTCGTCGCCGTGGCGCCCTCGCGTACGAACACTCATGAAATATGCGGTTAGCGGCCGTTTTCGCCCCGAAACTTGAAATCACACCGCAACTGACGGCCAAATAGCGGGTCTGTCGGTGCGGCTGCCGTTGAACTGGCACCGGTTTTGCCGCACAGAGCGGCCGATTCGCGATTGCAGGACCATCAAGGTCACGATCGGCTG
>JAGRJL010000828.1 GCA_020442775.1 Lysobacterales bacterium
TAGCCGGCGTAAAGCGCGTGCGCGCTGGCGGTGGCCAGCATGAAGCGGCGCAGGCCCTGCAGCTGCGGATGCGCGAAGACCGCGGTCATCAGCTTTTTGCCGTAGCCCCTGCCCTGCCAATCAGGCAGCACAAAGACGTCACCCAGATAGGCGAAGGTGGCGTAGTCGGAGATCACCCGGGCGAAGGCGATTTGCCGCCCATCGACAAAGCCGCCAAAGCACAGGGAGTTGGCCATCGAGCGCCGCACCAGCTCGAGGCTGATCCCCCGGGCCCAGTAGGACTGGGTGAGATAGCCGTGGATCAGTTCCGTATCCATCTGGCCGATATCGGTGGAAACCTTGAGCGGTGGATTCATGGGGCAAAGCCTGCGCTGGGGTTGCCGACCATACACCGTGGCGAGCACAAAAAAGGGGCCGCTGATGGCGGCCCCTGGAGTCAACCCAAAGAGAATCTGGATTAGAAGAAGTTGTAGCGCACCGCCAGATAGAAGTGGCGCGGCCAGCCGTAGTAGGCGGTCTGGATGTTGCCGACGCTGGAGAACTCCTGGCCGTCGGTCTTGTAGACCCGGTCAGTCAGGTTGCGCACGCCAGCGCGGACCTGCCAATTGCCTTCCGGGCTATCCCAGGTGCTGAACAAGCCGACCAGGGTGTAGGCGTCCTGCTTGAGCACATCGCGATTGTCCACGCTGAGCCAGACGTCATCGCGATAGGAAGCATCGCCGCCGACGGTCAGCATGCCGCCATTGGCGAGCAGGAAGCTGTGGCTCAGCGCGATCCGCGCGGTGACCTCGGGCGAGAAGGGCACGTGGTCATGCAGCGAACTCAGAGTCGGGTCGACCACCACCCGCGGATCGACGAACTTGTCGTATTCGGCATCCAGCAGGCCCAGCTGGCCGGACAGGCGGGTGCCCTCGCCCAGCAGCGCGGTGCCCTCGAACTCGATGCCGTCGATCGACAGCTCGGCGGCGTTGAGCACCGGGAAGGCGAAGGTGGGAATCGGCGCGCCGGGGTTCTGCACCTCGGACACGCGCGCCTGGAAATCCTTGTACTCGCTGTGGAAGGCGGTGATGCTGCCCAGCAAGCGGCGATTGGCCGAGGCAAACTTCCAGCCGGCCTCGTAGGTCCACACGGTCTCCGGGTCAAAGCTGCTCACTTCGGCCGACGAATTGGCCCGACCGTTGAAGCCGCCCGACTTGAAGCCGCGGTTGGCCGAGGCGTAGATCATCTGGTTGTCGTCCAGCGCATACTGCAGGCTGACCGATGGGGTCAGCGCATTCCAGGAGTCGTCGGCCTCGAAAGCAAAGGTCCCGATCAGCGCCGGCAGGTTGGAGAAGGTGCTGGTGCTGCGCCGATAGTCCTTGTCCTCATCGGTGTAGCGCAGGCCAAAGGTGGCGGTCCAGTTGGGTGCAAAGCGCCAGTTGGCCTGGCCGAACACCGCCACGCTGGTAGTGGTCAGGTCATCGTCAATCGTACGCAGGAAGCTCAGCGGGGTCCCGCCCAGAGCGAGGAAATCGTCGGCGTAGGCTTCCTGATGCGACGGCACGTTCTCGCGCAGGTAG
>JAGRJL010000829.1 GCA_020442775.1 Lysobacterales bacterium
GATTTTCATGACGTCAACGGGACCCGCTCGATGGTCTCGAAGATGCCCAGGTTCATGTGGATGGACGCCGCAACGGTGGTGCGCCAGGGGCTGGAGGCGGTCGAACGAGGTCAGGCTGTCCACGTCAATGGGCGCTGGAATCGTTTCGTCCATGGCATGGTCAAGCACCTGCCGGATTCGATGGCAACCGCACTGGTGGATCGTCGGTCCAAGAGCTTCCGCAAGCGCCACTAGCCGGATGTTTCAGCGATTCTGGAGCACAGCCGTCGACCCTTGCCGCGCCTGACCGAATTCTCATGAAGCTTCGCCGCGAAGGCGCCGCAGTGAAAGACTCGACAAGAATGCGGACCAGGGACAGATCCGGATGAGGCTGCCGCGGACGCGGCTCGAGGGCGCCTTCTCCACTGCAGTCTATACCGTCCATGCGGGCGACCGCAGCATCGTCCTGCATCTGGACCGGGCCAATCTCGAGCTGCGCACGCTGCTCCCGCAGCGGCAGTCGTACTGGGCGTTGATCGGCGCGGTAAACCCCGGCTCGCGGGCCTATCCCGCCTTGCTCAACCAGCGTCGACACCAACGGCTGCAGGCGCTGATCCGGCAGCGAAACTGGATCTGCTGGCCGGCCAGCGGGCATTCGCCCGATCAGGACTGGCACGAGGTCGGATTTTGGCTGAGTGGACTTGGTCTTGCCCAGGCGCAGATGCTGGCGCGGCGATTCGCGCAGGCTGCCCTGCTCGAAGGAATCGGCACCGGACCGGCGCGCCTGCGTTGGCTGGAATAGTCAGCGAGAAGCGCAGCTGCGCGCAGGATTCAAAGGAAGCCAGGCGAAACCTTCGGCGGCTAGCCGTGCGAAAATCCCAACAGCCCCATTCTCGGGAAGGGAACCGACCACCCTTGTGAGCGAAGTAATGATCCATGCCGTTTCGCGATAACGACGCCGAGGCCGCCAACGGCCTCAGGGGCTATCGCGTCCTCGACAGCGCGCTGACCCTGACCCTGATTGGCGGGGCCCTGGTGCTGTCGGGCATTGCCCTGCACCAGGGGCTGGAGGGCACCCTGTGGGTGGCGGTTGTGGTCGCGCTGTTTGTGACCCTGGCCGGATTGCTGGTGCTGGGGCTCAAGTATCGATGGACCACTGCGCGATTGCGCGAGCAGCGAGCGGCGCTGATCGAAAGCGAGGCGCGATTGAGCTGGGCGCTGTGGGGCAGCGGCGACGGCCTGTGGTTCTGGGATCTGGCCGATGATCAGCTGCACTCCATCGGCAACGGACGCTTTGTCGGCGACCGCCACTGGGCCAGCATGACCCAATCGGACTGGCGCGAACGCATCGTCCATCGCGAGGACCTGCCGCGGGTGCTTGCCGCGGTGGAGAATCACCTGAGCGGCCGCAGCGACGCCTACGACGTCGAGTTCCGCGCATCCAACGCAGCGGGTGAATGGACCTGGATCCACGCGCGGGGACGGATCGTCGCCCGCGATGCAGACCGCAAGCCCGAGCGTTTGGCCGGCACCTACCGAGTGGTCGATGAGGAGCGCGCGCGCGAGGAGGAGCGGCGCATCTCGGT
>JAGRJL010000830.1 GCA_020442775.1 Lysobacterales bacterium
TTCCTGCTCGCGCTGGCCTTCATTTTCCTGGTGCTGGCCGCGCAGTTCGAGAGCTTCGTCGATCCGCTGGTGATCCTGATCAGCGTCCCGCTGGCAATGGGCGGCGCACTGGCGCTGCTGTGGCTGGTCGGCGGCAGCATCAACATCTATAGCCAGATCGGCCTGATAACCCTGATCGGCCTGATCAGCAAGCACGGCATCCTGCTGGTGGAGTTCGCCAACCAGCTGCGCGAGCACGGACAGGAAAAGATCGAGGCCACCATCGAAGCCGCGACCCTGCGCCTGCGCCCGATCCTGATGACCACCGGGGCGATGGTGCTGGGTGCGGTGCCGCTGGCCACCGCCGCCGGCGCCGGCGCCGAAGGCCGCCAGGCGATCGGCTGGGTGGTGGTCGGCGGGATGAGCATCGGCACCCTGTTCACCCTCTACGTGGTGCCGGCGGTGTACACCCTGGTGGGCGGCAAGCATGCTGCCCATCCGGACTCGCTGAGCGCGGAGGCGAGCCCGGCGACCGGCTGAGCGCGGAGTTGCGAACGCAAACAGAGAACGCGACCGCTCACGCAGTGAACAAATAGTCCTCGCCCTCTTTCCGCCGGTGCTGAGCAAACCACTGGCGGATCTCTTCGCGCACCCCGGCGGTGCCGACGGCGACCAGCACCAGGGTGTCCGTCGGAGCGCTGAGCGCGCCTTCCAGTGGCATTACCGGCAGTCCGCGCTTTTTCCCGCCGATCCGGCGCGGATGCAGATCGACAAAACCCAGCAGTCGCTCTGCGGCACAGCCGGCGGCGACCAGCGCATCGTGCAGCACGACCCCGCTGGTCCCGGAGCCCCAGATCAGCAGCGGGCGACCGGCGGTGCGCCAGCGCAGCAAATGGCGCGCCTTGGTGGCCCAGAAGTTCGCAGCGCTGTAGCGCGCGTCGCTGCGGGTCAGGCGGCCGTCATGATCACGCCAGTGCAGCAGGATGCCGTCCGGCTTGGCCATCTGCAGGCCCAGTTCGGCCGCACGCAGCCACAGATCGTAATCCTCGGGGCCGCCGTCGTCGCTATAGCCGCCGAGGCGCTCCCAGGCTTCCCGGCGCAGCATGACGCTGGGGTGCGGCAGCGGGCTTTCGATGAACAGCTCGCGCGCGATATCGGCCGGACTGCACAGCGCGTTCAACCAGTCCTGGTAGCGCTGGTTTCCGGCGGCCACGCAGTCGCCGAAGATCCGCACCTGGGTGCCGACAATGTCCACTTTGGGGTGCGCTTCTAGGAACGCCAGCTGCTGCGCAAGCCGCTCCGGCTCGGCCAGATCGTCACCGTCCATCCGCGCCAGAAAGCGGCCGTGGGCGGCGGCGAATCCGTGGTTCAGCGCCTCGACCAGGCCACGCCCCGGATTGGTGATGACGCGCAATCGACTATCGTTGCGGCAGACTTCGGTGATGGCCTGATCGCGGCTGTGATCGTCGATGATCAGCAATTCCAGACCGGCCAGGGACTGGCCAAGGATGGAATCCACCGCAGGCGCCAGATAAGCTCCAGCATCGCGGACCGGCATGATGACGGAGACCTGCGGCATCATCTGGTCAGCCATGTTCCGTTTCCGTAGTCAGCCCAGATCCGTTCACGCAGTGCTCCGGTTGCCCTCGAAACCCTTCGGAAATCCAATCATGCGCAGCCACATGCGACTGCTGTTCCCAATGCTTGCGCTGCTCTGCAGCTGCAGCACCACCGACTCCGCGCGCCCGACCCGGGTGTTTGTCGACAGCCTGGAGGCCCAGCAGTTGTTTGCCGATGACGCCGAATCCACCCTACGCCGCGACGCCGAAGGACGCCCGCTGCCGCCGCTGGCTGCCACCCGCCCCTATCTGGTGGAATCACCACAGGGCAATCGCAGCGACGAATACTACTGGCTGCGTGATGACTCCCGCAGCGATCCCGAAATGCTGGCCTATCTGGAGGCAGAGAACGCCTATCAGCAGGCGATGATGGCCCATACCGAAGGCCTGCAGCAGCAGATTTATGAAGAACTGGTTGGCCGTATCAAACCGGACGATGCCAGCGTGCCGGAGCGGATCAACGGCTACTGGTATTACCGTCGCTACCAGCCCGGTCAGGACTATCCGATCTACGCCCGCCGCCGGCAAGACATGGAACAGGCAGAAGAGATTTTGCTGGACGGCAATGCGCTGGCCGGCGACGCCGGCTTCTTCCAGATCGGCAACT
>JAGRJL010000831.1 GCA_020442775.1 Lysobacterales bacterium
ACGAGATGCTTAGCGGAAAGTTGCCTTTTGACGCCGACGATCCCTTCCAGGTCGCGGTGATGCAGGTCAACGAGCCGCCGCCGCCGTTGCCCGACAAGTTGAAGGCCTATCAGCCCCTGCTCGATCAGCTGCTGGCCAAGGATCCGGCCAAGCGGCCGGAAAGTGCCAGGGCGGTGGTCAATCTGCTCACCGATCTGACCGAAACCAAGACGACGCCCAAACCGCCCGTGCCGGCGCCAGCCAAGCCCAATCCCTCGGCTGCGGCTAGGCCGGTCCAGCCGGTACGAACCCCGGCTCGGCCCGCGCCCGTCGATCCGCTGGCGCAGACCACGGTGGCGCCGGCGATTGATCCGGCCAAGATGGCGGCGACCACGATGATGCCCAATCCGACCATGGTAGTTGACCAGGCGGATATGACCGCGCAGAAGTCACCATCAATCTCTGCGGCACCGCCGATGCGAAAGTACAAACCCAAGCCGCGCTGGCCGGCGCTGCTGGCGGTGCTGATTGCGGTGGCCGTGATCATTGTCGGGCTGTTCTGGGTGTTTGGCGGTAGCGACATGCCCACCGGTGCCGGTCAGGTCAAGCCACCGGAGAATCAACTGGGTGGCACCAAGTCGCTGGATGAAAACAAGGGCGACGACAGCGTGGCGCAGTGGATCAAGCGCGGCCAGGAACAGCTCGAGGCGGGGCTGCTGGTGGGGGGTGACAACAATGCGGCGCTGAGCTTCAAGCGTGCCTTGCGTCTGGATCCCACCAGTCAGGCTGCGCGTGAAGGCGAAGAGGCGGTGGTCAAGAAGGTCGACGAGACCGTCCGTGAACTGATGGCCCAGGGCACTTCCGCGAGCCTCAATGAGGCCGAGATCGCGGTGCGGCGTGCGCGCGAAATCTACCCCGATCGGGTTGCCTTTGAGTCACTGGAGAGCAGCCTGGAAGCCAAGCGTAAAGAGTGATCTCGGGCGAGTGACTCAGCCGCCCCTCGCGCTTGCTGAGGGGTGTACATCACAGTCGCCACGACACGGGCATCAGCTTGCTTGCGGAGGCGGTTGCGAGCGTCTAGCTGCGTACCAGCAGCACCGTGATGTTGTCCGAGCCACCATTATCGAGCGCGGCCAGGATCAAGTGATCCACCGCTTCCTGAGCGCTCAAGCCCCGGGCGAGGATGCCCGAGATGGTTTCGTCATCCACTTCCTCGGTCAGCCCGTCACTGCACAGCAGCAGCTGGTTACCTGATTCCAGCTTGCCGCGGATGGTCTCCACCTTCAGCTGTTCCGGCTGGGTCACGCCCAGCGCCTGGGTCACCACGTTGCGATTCGGATGGGTGCGCGCCTGAGCGGCGCTGATCGCGCCCTGGTCGATCAGTTCCTGTACATAAGAATGATCCTGCGAGATCTGCTTGAGCTCGCCGTTCCACAGGTAGACGCGACTGTCGCCGACCCAGGCCACCTCGAACTGGCCATCGCGTACCAATACGGCGGCGACCGTCGTGCCCATCGGACGCTCTGAGCGCTTCTCCCGCGAGTGCTGGATGATCTCCTCGTCAGCGGACTGGATCGCCTGGGCCAGCGACTGGCCCTGGTTGATCTCCCGCAGCACCACATCGCGAGCCAGCGCGCTGGCGACTTCGCCGTGATCATGGCCACCCATGCCGTCGGCGACCAGCCACAGACCGGTCTCGGCGTCGGCACAATAGGTATCTTCGTTATGTTCCCGGCGAAGTCCGGTGTGAGTTCCGTGGCCGAATTCGATCATGGCCACACCTGCTCGCAACGACCACTAGCGGAGTGTTTTGTATTCATTCGCTCTCCGCGCCCCTCAGCTGCGAACAATCGATCCGTCGGTTGAGTTGGCGCATTGACCCTCCCTGATCCGCCGATAGCATGCCGTGCGCCTTCGGCCCTTGCAACATGCTAGCCGGGATTATCCATGAACTTGCTGCCGAGGCTACCGGCATCGGCTCTCGCGACAGCCCCTGTCCGCGCTTGACCCCACCAAGTTTCCCGGTGGCGCCGAGGCATTTCCAGGAAGCAATCCACATCGCGCAAAGTCTCGCCGAGGTCGAGCGCGCGGGTTCGGCCAAGCGCTCCGGATGCACGATGCTTGTCGCAATTGCCGCATACACGTAAACTCCGCGGCCCCTGCGGTTCGACAACAACTCGAACCCCGACGCCCTGCGGCGGCGTCAGCGCAAATGCAGCGGAGAGGTGCCAGAGCGGTTGAATGGGCCGGACTCGAAATCCGGTGTACGACTCCGTCGTACCGTGGGTTCGAATCCCACCCTCTCCGCCATCTTCCAGATGGCCTCAAGTTTCGAATCCCGAATTGTCTAGTACTGTCCGTGAGGGTGGGTGAGAACGCACGCGGGTTCGACCAGATCGTCTGGAACGATCTGGCGCGAGCACGGCGCAAAGCGCCGCGCGCAGCCCGAAGCGCAGCGTAGGGTC
>JAGRJL010000832.1 GCA_020442775.1 Lysobacterales bacterium
GCTCACCACATCCTACCCGTCACCAACCAGCAGTACGAAACCAGCGTAGGATGCGGTGAGGGACGAACCGCATCGATTGCGATAGGGCGATATGCGTTGAGTACACCTGGAATGATCGACAGGAGGCGAAATGAAAACGGATCTGGCGGCGCTGGAGACACGCCTGCAGCGGCTGGAGCGGACCAACCGGTTGCTCCTTCTGATCGGCGCCTGCACGCTGATCATCGGGGCCGCCGTGAGCACCCGGCAGCCTGAAGTGATTCAGGCCAGCGCCGTCCAGTTGCTCGATCCTGCCGGCCAGGTCGTCGCCGAACTGGCCATCCGCGACCGCAATCCCGGCCTCTACCTGACTGATGCGAAGGGCAAGACCCGGCTCGCGCTGTTCCATTCGGACGATGCGACCGGGCTCTACATCAACGACGAGGACGAAGTGACCCGCATTGGCGTGGCCCAGTTCGCCCATGGTGGCGGAGGCGTCGCGCTGCATGGTCCGGAGTCCCGGGGTGCAGCCGTTCTCTACTTCAAACAATCCGGGAGCCTGCGCTTTTTCGATGCCGACGGCGAAGTGACCAGCGCGGTCAGCGCACAACCTCAGCCACCGGACGATTGACCACCAGGGCCGCACCGGCTAGTCGGTCAGCGTAGGATGCGGTGAGGAACGAACCGCATCGATCGCGATAGCGCGGCGATTGTTGGCTCCGCGCACCCCGTGCTCATGTTTCTCCATGAACTTGCAGAAGTTGCGCTTGTTGAAGCTAGTGAGGTCGCGATGGTCGGTCCCGGGCCTTTGATGCGGTTCGCTGCGCTCACCACATCCTACTCGTCACCAACCAGCAGCCCAAGTTGATCCCGGGCAGCCAGAGTAGGATGCGATGAGGGACGAACCGCATCGATCGCGATGGGGCGGCAATTCGGCGGCTACTGCTGGCTACGAGGACCCCATGCTCATGCGGATCCGCCAACGTGCTGTAGGCGTGCGGCTTGATCACGGCTGGCGCCGACCGACACCGATCTTGCCCCTCCGCTGCCAAGCAGCCGAGTCGTGCCATGGTTCACGGAATCCGCCGCGGCGATGCTTCACCCTGCGCGATCATTTTCAATCAGGGGCGAAGATGGAAGCGGAGCGGTTGGCTGCCCAGGTCGGCGCGGCGCGGGCCTATCAGTCGCTGTTTGTGCCGGCGCTGTTTGCGCGTTGGGCCGATTTGGTCGCTCAGGCCGCGAAGCTTTCAGACGGCGAGCAGGTGCTGGATGTGGCCTGCGGCACCGGGGT
>JAGRJL010000102.1 GCA_020442775.1 Lysobacterales bacterium
TGGGTGGCGACGCCGTTGCCGATCATCGCGCCGTAGTGCTCCTTCAGCCACCATTTGGGATCGCTCTTGGCCCGGGCGTAGCCACGCACGGCACCGATTCCCACCGACACCCCGACCAGCCCGAACACCGCCAGCAGGGTCGCGCCGATGTTGAAGCCCAGCGCAGAGACGCTGACGCCGACCAGCGTGGTCAGACCGGTGAGGGTCCAGTAGACCAGCCCGTAGTATCGACGACGATCGCGACGGTCACGGATTGCGCGCCATGAACTCCAGCAGGAAGTCGCCACCAGCAGCACCAGGAATCCGAGAAAGATCCCGGCGTAGGTCTGCCCACGATTGAAGGCGGCCTGCACCATGACCAGTCCGCTGAGCATCACCCCCACCATTGCCAGCAGATAGAACTGACCGACCCGACGATGACTGGTGGTGCCCTTCTTCATCAGTCCGGCGGTCCAGAACAGGATCAGCGCCACGCTGCCGGCGGCGATGTGTGCGTAGACGATGGCTTGGTACAGGTCCATGAGCGGCTCCCCTGGTGGACGTTTGCTGAGGGTTCCAGATTGCCGCACCGTGGCGCCTTGCTGAGGTGCCGACGGTCATCTAAGCCGGGTGCCGGAAGTCACCAATCGCTGCCCCGCGCTTGTCCGCGGCCTGCCGGACTGCGATCCTCGAAACATGCACAAGCCTGCACTCCCGTCCTGGCTGGTCGACAGCTTCAGCCCGCTGTCGCTGGCCGCCTATGTAGCCTGGACCGTGGTCTGGATCACCGTCCGCAGCGCCATTGGCGAGCGCCAGCCGGAGATGCTCGGCTATGTCAGCGTGGCGCTGGTGGTGTTCCTGATCGCATTCGTGCTGACCGCGCGCTCACAGCATCAGGCGCGCCAGCCCGCGCTGATTGCGCTGCATTTGCTGATGGCAGCGAGCGCCCTGCTGCTGATCTACCTGTGGCCTTTCGGCACCGGGCAGATTCTGCTGGTGCTGTTCGCCGCCACCCTGGCGGCCCATTTTCCGCTGCGACAGCTGGTGCTGTGGCTGCTGCTGACCAACCTCTGCGTGCTGGTTTTCATGTACTACCGCTCGGGTGCGGGGGTACAGGGCGTGCTGCTGTCGGTGCTCGCCTACAGCAGCTTCCAGGCCTTTGCGACTTCGGTGATTCGCAACATGCGCGCGGCCGAGCAGATGGCTGATGATCTGCGCGCCACCAACGCCGAGCTGATGACCACCCGGCTGCTGCTGGCCGAGAGCGTGCGCGACAGCGAGCGCTTGCGGATGTCGCGCGAGCTGCACGATGTGGCCGGACATGGCCTGACAGCGCTCAAGCTCAACCTGGGGGTACTGGCGCGTGACTCCAATCAGCCCGACCCCGAGCGGATCGGGGTCTGCGGGCAGCTGGCCGACGAACTGCTGCAGAACCTGCGTCGGGTGGTGCAGCAGCTGCGCGCCGAACCGGGGCCGGATCTGGATGCCGCGCTGCGCCGTATCGCCCTGCCTTTCCCACGCCCGCAGCTGCAGCTGAGCATCGAGCGGCCGCTGCCCGATCTGAGCCTGGCTCAGGCCGAGGCGGTGATGCGCGCGGTGCAGGAGGCCCTCACCAACGCAGCCCGCCACGGCAACGCCCAGCACTTGCGGGTTCGGGTCTGCGTGAAGAACAACGGCCTGGCACTGCAGATCGAAGATGACGGCCGGGTGGCTGCCCCGGTGCGTCCCGGTGGCGGACTGAGCGGCATGCGCGAGCGCTTTGAGGAGCTGGGCGGCTCGCTGGAGATCGATCAAACCGGCAGCGGCGGGCTGCGCCTGCTCGGCCAGTTTCCGCTGCAGCATCAGGGAGCACACCCATGATCCGAATTGCATTGGCCGACGATCAGGCGCTGGTGCGCTCGGGGCTGCGGGCGCTGCTGGCCGGCTACGAGGACATCGAGGTCAGCGTGGAGGCCGAGGACGGCGCCGAAGTGATCGAGAAGCTCGCGAAACAGCCGGTGGATCTGGTGCTGTCGGACATCCGCATGCCCGGCGTCGACGGGCTGGCGCTGGTGACACGGCTGCGCGCAGACGGCAACCAGGTTCCGGTGATCCTGCTCACCACCTTCGATGAGAGCGACTTCGCCCTGCGCGCGGCAGAATGCGGGGCACAGGGTTTTCTGCTCAAGGACGCCTCGCCGGAAGACCTCTACGAAGCGATCGTCCGGGTCGCCCGCGGCGAGACCCTGCTCGCCCCGGTGCCCACCGATCCGGTCCGCGCCCGCTATGCCTACCGCGATCAGGCCCCGCCCACCGACAC
>JAGRJL010000833.1:0-625 GCA_020442775.1 Lysobacterales bacterium
AGCGGCCGGCGCTGGGCCTGCTGGCGAGCGCGGTTGTCATTGTGGTCTGCCTGACCGCGATGCGGGTCTACCAGACCAGACGTTACCGGATCTTCGGCACTCTCGCGGTCTGCGTACCGGTGATTCTGGCGTTCCTCAGCTACGCCCTGCACTACCAGGGCATCATCGGCATACTCTGGTGCTATCCGGCGATCATCGGCTTTTACCTGATGCTCCCGGAACGCTACGCGTGGCTTTCCAATCTGGCCCTGGTCCTGACCATCTTTCCCCAGCTCAGCGCGCTCCACGACGGCGCCCTGGCCCTGCGCGCCGTGGCAACGCTGGCGCTGATAAGCGTGTTCACGGCGGTATTCGTGCGCGAGATCAACCAGCAGGAACAGCAGCTCAAGGTGATGGCGGAAACCGATCCGTTGACAGGACTCTTCAATCGCAGCACGCTCTCACAGCATCTGCTGGACACGGTCGCCGCCTGCCTGCAGACCCACCGCGCTGCCACCCTGCTGGCGCTGGACCTGGATCATTTCAAGTCCATCAACGACAGCCACGGCCACGACCTCGGTGATCAGGTCCTGCGCGCGGTGGGAGATTTGCTCCGTCAAAATCTGCCGCCCCAGGCCAGCGCCTT
>JAGRJL010000833.1:711-4423 GCA_020442775.1 Lysobacterales bacterium
CCAGCCTCCCCCTGCTCCCCGACCGCCCGGTCACCGCCAGCATCGGCCTGGCCGAACTTCACCCTGAAGAATCCCAGTCCAGCTGGCTCAAGCGCGCCGACGGCCGGCTCTACAAGGCCAAGCTGGCGGGGAGGAATCGAGTAGCGGCGTAGTTGAAGCGATTCGGGAAAGTTTTCTCAACTAGCCCGCGAAAGCGCATCAAGACGATTATTTACTTTAAGACTTTATTCTAAAGCATTGTTATTAATGGTGCCCGGGGCGGGAATCGAACCCGCATGACCTTGCGGTCGAGGGATTTTAAGTCCCTCAACGCGCTATTTCTGCCGGTTTCTGCACGTACCGACATGCCCCTAAGTAGCTGATTCATATTGTTTCGCTGTTGCAGCAAATCTCAGGCCGTTGCGCTATGCTTCGCAGAAGTGGTCACACAGTGGTCATTGGGAGCAGAAGCACCATGCGAAAGGGACTACTCACGGCGCGGGGCCTCAGCGGGCTGAAGCCGGGGCAATCGGTATTCGATCCCGCTCCCCGCGGCCAGCCAAAGCTGGAGGCGATCGGCGGAACAGAGAGGCCGCGTTTCTACGTCCGATACGTCAAGAGCGACGGATCCAGAGACCGCTACCCGCTTGGCTTCTTTGACCCTTCCGGCCGTGACGGCCTGACGTTGGCCGAGGCCAGGGAGCGAGCCGGGAATCTCGCCAAGCGCCACGCCGCGGGCGAGCGGGACCTCCGCGAATTTCTGGAGGCCGAAGCGGCGGAAAATCGGGCCCTTCTGGATGCGGCGGAAGCTGCTGGGGCCGAAGCAGCCAAGGCGGCTAGCGAAGCAGAGAAGGTCACCCTCACGGCGCTGTGCGAGGCCTACGCGAACCACCTGGAGAAGCAAGGTAAAGCCAGCGCACGCCAGGTTCGAAACGCGCTCGCGCTGAACGTGACGAAGGCATCCCTGCATCTTTCCGCTAAACCTGCTGCAGCTATCACCCCGGACGACGTGCTCGAGCTTCTGGAACTGCTGACCGCCGCCGGCAAGAATCGCGAGGCCGGCAAGCTGCGCAGCTACCTGCGTGCCGCATTCGGGGCCGCGATCAACGCCAAGCGGTCACCGGGCGCCCTGCCCGCGCTGCGCAAGATCGGCAAGACGCTCACTCACAACCCGGTTAGGGACCTGGGCACCGTTGCAGGATCCAGCAAGACCCGCGACCGAACTCTGAGCGTCGCGGAGCTTCGCGCCTACTGGCAGAAGATCCAAGCAGACAGCGCCGGCGCCCTCCTCCGTTTCCATCTGCTGACCGGCGCCCAGCGCCTGGAGCAGCTCGCACGCGCGACCGTCGCGGACGTCGACGAAGACGCCAAGGCGTTTTTGCTGCTGGACGCAAAGGGCCGCCGCAGCGAACCGCGCCAGCATTGGGTACCGCTGCTATCAAAGGCACGCGCCGCGCTGACTGCGCTTCGAACACCGAAGGCCGGCGATTTCCTGTTTTCGCTCAGCCATGGCGAGAACCCTACCTCACCGTCTACGGTCGCGCAGATACTCCGGCGCGTCGCGGGCGAGATGCTCGAGGCCAAGGAGATTGCCGAGCCATTCACCGCCGGCGACATTCGGCGCACCGTGGAGACAAGGCTAGCAGCGCTGGGAGTACCGCTCGAAGTACGCGCGCAGCTCCAAAGCCATGGGCTGGGAGGCGTGCAAGCCCGACACTACGACCGCCACGACTACATGACCGAGAAGCGCGAGGCTCTGCAGAAGCTGTTGCGCCTACTCGAATCCAAACCCGCGACCGTGACGCCCATTCGGGAGCGCCGCAGTCGCGCATAGAAGCCCGCGACGCGGGCCAGGTGGCGACCCGACGCTGCAACGCCGGGCCGCCTGACACAATCGCCAACCCAAGGAGCAGGCGACCATGACGAGACAAACACTGCCAGCACAGAAGCCAATCCGCGAGTACTTGCCACAGGACCCGATCGTCTACGCCGGCTATGGTCGACGCCCGGACGGGTCGCTCGCGCTGATTCGAGAGGACAACGGGCCCACCGATTTCGTGGGCGCCGAGCATGCGGATGCCGCCGAACGAGAGCTGCTAGCAGGCTGGGGAGATACCGAGGTTGTGACGGTGCCGCTTTACCGATCATGACGCCAAGCGCCAATCGCTCGGGGGCGGGGAACCACCTCCGGGCCCTCCTGATCGCGGACCGTGCTCCAGAGCGGTGCGCGATCATCGAGGCGCGGCTAGAGGAGCGATTCGTTCGCTGCTCTAGACCGGGTTATCGCGACCCTTCGTTGCAAGAATGCACCGAGCTGGCGATAGCGGTCGCGGACGAGTACTGCCAGCGGCTTGAGACCGTGCAGTCCGAGTCTGCAACCGCACTTTGGGCCGCCGTCGCGCCCGAAGTCTGCCGATTCGCCCACGTAATGACCCTGCGGCGCGATCCTCTTGAAAGGCTGAGCACTTCGACCAAGACGGCAACGGAAAGAACCCGCGCTGCTGCTGATCGGCTTTCGATCGCACTCAAGAGCACTCCGCGCTTAGCGCCGCCCGGCCTAATCGAGATGCTCGGCGAAGTCATGAGCCGTTGTGAGGAGGAACAAGAGGCGCGAGCCTGTCTCCTCGAAAGCCTGCCTGCCGCCGAATGGCGACAGATCGAGCCGGAACAAGTCGCCTTCGTTCGTGACTTGGCAGCCACCGCCTCGTCGCATGGTTTTCCGATTTCCACCGGCGACCGGTCACGATTCGGTCAGCTTCTGACGATCTGCGCTGAGGTCGCTGGCGAGGCCAGATCCGAGTGGAAAGGGATCATTCGCGCGGCCCTCGGGGAATCTCGCGGGTAAGAATTCAAGCGCATTCCCCGCGCCCGTGCCATTAAATCGTTTCGCCCAGTTTTAGGGCCGTCTGCGGAATTTCCCGCTAGACGCACCCACCACGGAGCGAAAACGATGAGCATCGAACAACAGCAGCCGGTCGACCTGCTGAGCTATCAGCAGGTCACCGAGCGCACTCGAATGAGCCGAGTTGTCATCTGGCGCCGGGTCCGAGAGGGCCAGTTCCCCAAGCCAATCAGGATGAGCGAAGGCGCCTGGTCGCGTGTCTACTTCATTGCCTCTGAGGTGGACGAGTGGATTGCGAATCGCATGGCCGCCCGCACCGGCGAGGTGACCGCATGAACGCGCTGGCGGGCAACCAAGCGGAATGGGCATCCCAGTTTGATTATCTGGGGCTACGGCTTGACCACCTCTGCCTGGTGCTGGCCGAGCTGAGCCCACAGGACAACGGCGCAATGATGGTGAGCGTCTTGTCGCATAAGTCAAAGGCTGCCACGCGGCCGGAGGCGCTCAGGTTCGTCGAGATGATGCCGATTCTCAGCGAATGCGCCCGCACTGCAGCGACCTGCGTCGAGAGATGGCCGGAGTGACTCATCGCAGTCGCTGAAGCCGCCGAGGATATCCAAGAAGCGCTCGCGGGCGTGTCGGTCGAGGCACGTCGGCTGTTCCTGGAAATTGTCGACCCTGACGGGGGCGACTCGGGCCTGATGGGCTATCTGGAAGCCGTAGCGCGGGCAATTGAAACCGCAGCAGCGCGAATTCGGCCGAGGGCACACTGATGAACGGCCCTGCGGCGGTGGAGAACCGCACGGGCCGCGCCCGAGTTTCTGCAATGAGCGCCCGCGACGGCGCCCTGCAGATCGAAATTGTAAGCGCGGGCGAGTCGATCAGCCGAAC
>JAGRJL010000834.1 GCA_020442775.1 Lysobacterales bacterium
TGTCTGCGAAGCCCTCGGGAACCGACTCGAACAGCTCGGAGTTCGCAAGCACGGGGATGTCTGGATAGGTCTCGAAATGTCGAATGAGAGCGGAGGGCTCAGCGAGACACTTGACTTGAAACGGTTGCCCATCGACGTTCAAGTCCCATCCTTCCTGATTCGCCCGCTCCGGAAGCGAAACCTGGTGGCCCTTGGCGATGAGTTCAGCGGCGACAATCTGTTCAGCGGCGTATCCCGTTAGATTGTTTTCGACACCGGATAGAGCTTCAGGACTGAGTTGTTGAACTTTACGAGCGAACATAGCGAACTCAATGGGAGTTCCGATGTCCTCCACCCTAGAGAAATCAGCCGCGGCAAGGACCCTAGGGTCTAGCGATGCGGCGGTGTAGAGCATGTCGCCAACAGTCATTGCTGCCACAAGAGCTGTGTCTGAGGCCCCGGTCTCTCCGGGAAAGAGCAGCCGCCTCAGCCTGTTTCCCGGCCGGTCAGAGGCGACTATGGAACGTTGCATCAAAGCCTTCAGCCTGGGCGAAAGGTTCCGTGGGAGTCCGACTTGACGAGCGCTCTCCCATAGTTGCCGATACTTGCGGATCGATTCATGCGCGAGGTCGCCGAACGGTCGAAGGGATTGCGCGCTAGTGCATGCTCTTAGAAATCCTTCAGTGTCCCGTCCGTGCTTGGCGATTCCGCTCAATGCAAGGAGAGCGATAACCCTCGTCGCGACCTCCGCGCGCACGCGGTCATTGACAGACTGTGCGAACCACCAGGTTCCTACGGTGATACCCAAGATCGCTGTAATGGGATTTGAGACCACCGACAGAATCGATACCAACATGGGGCCGCTAACCATTGGAACGAAGGCCGAGGCCTGTGCCGCAAGTATGTATGCGGCGAACCCGGAATAGCCTACCGCGGCACTCAAGGTGGTAAGTCCGCCACTGAGCGTAAGCATCTTGAGGATCGCAGCATCGTTCAACTCATCAGAGCCGACTGCCTTGGTCAGCTTGTCGCGAACATCTGGATCTAAGGCGCGCAAGGACTTCCGAACGTCAGCGATGAGCTTCTCGCGATCTGCCGCTGGCAAGCCGCTGTTGTCAGAACTCAGCGCAGCTTCCAGCAAGTTTGAGATGGTTGGAAGCACCAGATCCGATAGCGAAGTAACGGATTTCGAATTCGCGCTCTTTGAATCAGACAGGCCGTTCGAAATCGGATCTGCATGGCTGATGGCAGCGGCTACAAGGTCATCTGCAGCCGAGCAAGCGGTCCTGTCGGAGAAACTCAGACTGGGCTCGCAGTCGAAGGCCTCGCGGACGCGTATCCATAGTGCGAGTCTTAGCTCATCGTCTTTGAAATCTGACCCATTCCAGGCCTCGCATCGACTTTGAACGCTCTCTAGCTCTTCTGCAGGAACGTCCTGGTCGAACGCGCGCTCCACTTGGGCTTTGGCATCATCCACCCATGCACCAAGGCGATTCGAAAGCGAAGTGTCTTCGAAAAGGGCTAAGCAGGCGCAAAGAAAACCGCGCTCCGCCCCAGCCAATCCGAGGATGATGTCAGATGGCTCGATAGCCTTTGCTCGAACCTGATTGCTGGCCATCTCTGTCTCAATGCAAATTCTTCGTTGTGCGCCAAAGTACGGCCCCGACAGACCAGCCCCGGGACTAGCTTTGGCCCTTGGCGCGACCAGGGTTACATTACACCAGAGGGTCATCGACAGGCTGGCAGTGCGACCCAATTTGTAGTGGGATTCGGTTTGGGTTCGCGATGCGTTTCTGATTGGTGGAGAGCGAGCTAGACCGATTCATTGCTCATTGTTTGCGATTGAACTTGTGCGCAATCAGCATCAGTGCAGCGATAGGTTACGCAGAGCTCCGACTATTGCCTACTGTCGATTCTTGGGGGCATATCTGGGGGCTTTTTGGTTGATTGAAATCTACAAATACAAATAAAATCAAAGGTATATCTTAGGTTTCAGGTTCCCGCCCCGGGCACCAATAAAAACAGTGATTTAAGATAGATTCTTAAAGTAGAACATCGTCTTGATGCGCTTTCGCGGGGCGTGTTGAGTGGTTCTCCCGAATGGGCTTGGCTACGCCGCCACCCGATTCCTCCCCGCCAGCTTGGCCTTGTAAAGCCGGCCGTCAGCGCGCTTGAGCCAGCTGGACTGGGATTCTTCGGGGTGGAGTTCGGCCAGGCCGATGCTGGCGGTGACCGGACGGTCGGGGAGCAGGGGGAGGCTGGCGAGGTCGCTGCGGATGCGTTCGGCGATCGGTACGGCCTGGCTCTTGCCGGTGCCGGGCATCACCAGCAGGAATTCCTCTCCGCCGGTTCTGAAGGCGCTGGCCTGGGGCGGCAGATGCTGACGCAGCAGATCCCCCACGGCGCGCAATACCTGATCCCCCAGGTCGTGACCGTGGCTGTCGTTGATGGACTTGAAATGATCCAGGTCCAGCGCCAGCAGGGTGGCAGCGCGGTGGCTGTTCAGGCAGTCGGCGACCGTGTCCAGCAGATGCTGGGAGAGCGTGCTGCGATTGAAGAGCCCGGTCAACGGATCGGTTTCCGCCATCACCTTGAGCTGCTGTTCCTGCTGGTTGATCTCGCGCACGAATACCGCGGTGAACACGCTGATCAGCGC
>JAGRJL010000835.1 GCA_020442775.1 Lysobacterales bacterium
GACCCCGTGACTGCGGCCAGGTTCTCCGAGCCCCGGGCACCCGCGCATTGGTGAGCGCGGCGAAGTCCCCGCTTGGCATCGCCGCCAGCCAGGTGCCGCCCGCAAGCTGGTCACGACCAGCCGCAATCCCCTCGTCATCAGCCCAGATATCCAGCGCGGCTGCTGGCCTGGCGTGAAACTCGTCGCGGTTGGCCACGACGACCAGCGGCCATTGGCAACTAACCCGATGGGCGACCACAATCAAGCACACGCGCCTGGTCCTGCAATAGATCAATGAGGTGCTGCCGCTCATGCCCCAGCGCAAAGCTTCCGCTCTGCCCGGGCCGCGCCCGGGCAAACCCTGCGCGGTGAGGCAAGAATGCGTTGACGCTGATTGAAGGCAGTCGTTACCCTGACGCACTCTTCACCGGCGTGGCCAGGAGTTTACCGACATGCGTGTCGTTATCGACCTCAGCGAAAACGATCTCGACCACTTCCGCGACGCGATGCGACGTGCCAAGGAAGCGGCCCACTCACTCACCCCAGACGACATCACCGCTGCTGCCCGTCAGCTGCTGGAAGACAGCAAGGACAAGGAACTGCCGGATTTCGTTGCGCAGCGCCTGATCAAGCTGGACACCATGATCAACATGGCCACCGATCAGTCATGGGGCATCTCGGACGACGAGCGCAAGGAGATCCTCAGCGCGCTGACCTATTTTGCCGATCCCAACGACGCGATTCCCGACGACATCCCGGTGCTGGGTTTCCTCGATGACGCGATCATGATCGAGCTGGTGGTCGAAGAGCTCAAGCATGAGTTGGACGCCTACGAGGACTTCCGCGCCTTCCGCAACCAGGCGGCCGAGGAAAGCGGCGTCGAGTTTGCCGGAGAGCTGAATCGTCAGGATTGGCTGGATCAGCGCCAGCGCGAGCTGCTTGACCGGATGCGCAGCCGGCGCGGACGTGATCGCGGCGGCTACGGCGGGTCGCGCGGCTATTCGCTGTTCTCTGCTCGATAGTCGATCATCTGCAGTTTGAAAAAGCCCGCTGCGTAAGCGGGCTTTTTTGTGCCGATCTGTCTGCGCCGTAGTGCTTTGACTAGAGATCGGACATCCCTTCCGGCACTCCGCCTCGGCCCACCCGCAGCAGCTTCAGCGTATTGGTTCCTCCCAACAGACCGGTGTGATCCCCGGTGGTCAGCACCACCCGGTCACCCACGTCCAGACGACCCTGGGCATGCAGCAGCTCCACTGCCAGCCGTGCCGCGTGGGTGGTTCCTCCACCGCTGGGGTCGAAGGCCACCGGATGCACGTCGCGGAACAATCGCATCCGCTGACGCGCCTGCTGATGGCGGGTCATGGCGTAAATCGGAATCGCCGAACGCACCCGGCTCAGCCACTGCGCCGTCGCTCCGGACTCAGTCAGCGCGATGATCGCGCGCACGCCAACCCGAATCGCCAGATACATCGCCGCCATCGCAATTGCCTGATCGGTGCGTTCCAGACCGGCATCTGGCGGGGTGTCGGGCGCAATGAACTGCCGTTCGGCGGCAATGCAAATCTCGCGCATCGCTGCCACCGCCTTGTGCGGATGCTTTCCTGCTGCAGTCTCCTCAGAAAGCATCACCGTATCGGTGCCGTCAATGACCGCATTGGCCACATCCAGCACCTCGGCCCGCGTGGGAATCGGTGCATCCACCATCGATTGCAGCATCTGGGTCGCGGTGATCACCACCCGGCTACGACCCAACGACTCGCGAATGATCTTCTTCTGCAGCCCTGGCAACTCGGCGTAGTTGATCTCCACGCCCAGATCGCCGCGAGCGACCAGCACCGCGTCGGATGCGTCGGCGATCTCGGTCAGATTGGCAATCGCCTCCACCCGCTCGATCTTGGCCACCAGTCCGGCCGACGAACCACTGGCGCGCAGCAGCGCGCGGGCTTCGCGCATGTCGTCGGCATCGCAGACAAAGGAAACCGCCAGGTAGTCAGCGCCCATCTTCGCGGCGAGCACGATGTCCTCGCGATCCTTGGCCGACAGCGCCTTCAGCGAGAGCCCACCGCCCAGACGATTGATCCCCTTTCGATTGGAAAGCCGACCGCCGTGCACCACCTGAGTTTGGATCTCGGTCCCGCTCACCTTCTGCACCGACAGGGTGATCAGCCCGTCGTCCAGTAGCAGGGTGTCGCCAGCGCTGACGTCCTTATAGAGATTCTTGTAGCCGACGCCCACCCGATACTGGGTGCCCGGTTCGACTTCGGGCCCGCAGTCAAGAATAAACGGCTGCTCGGGCTCCAGCTCTACCGCATCATCGGCAAAGCGCTCGATGCGGATCTTGGGGCCCTGCAGATCAGCCAGGATTCCGA
>JAGRJL010000836.1 GCA_020442775.1 Lysobacterales bacterium
TAAGATCGGCGAAGGCGTACTGACAGTACGTCGAGTCGATAGCAAGGAGCAAACCGCGGCACAGCGCGCCTGCGGAAGCTGCAGCAGAAGATTCATGAATAATGCGGGCTATGGTGCGATCAGGTCTGCCAGACGGCGCTCGTGCGGATCGCGGTAGATCACCCCGCGCCAGCCGTTGCGATCAAAACGACGCCAGTTGCCCTCCTCCTGGGACAGCCGGTCAGCGATCGCCCAAAGCACCGCGGGATTGGCGCCCATCCCCAGATGGGTCGCGCTCACCTCGATGTTTTCATACAACGGGTGCTCGGGCGTGAGACTCATCTGCCAGGCCACCACGCCGTCGGTCTTCGACAGTATCGAGGTCATCGGCACCTTGGGCGGCGCGGTCAGCTCGGCATGCAGCGCCGGGTCGTCGGCCTTGAGCCCGCTGACCAGCTCAAACACCCGCCACGCATTGGTGTGTCGCGGATCACCACCGTGCGGCGAACCCAGGGTGATGACGCTGCGAATTTCGTCAGGCATCCGGTTGGCCAGGGCCCGCGCCATCGAGCCGCCTAGCGACCAGCCGATCAGGCTGACCCGCTTCTTGTGTTCCTTCTTCAGCCGATTCACCGTATCGACCAGATTCTGAACGATGTGATCCTTGGGGCCGACGTTGAAGCCCTGGGCCCAGGGATAGGTGGCGTAGCCCAGCTGCTCGAGCAGACGGCGTACCGGCCAGGTGGTGGAATCGTTGGCAATCAGACCGGGCAGCACCAGCACCGGATGGCCGTCGCCGGTCGGCGCCTTGCGCAGCATCGGCCAACTCATGAAGTAGGCGCTCCACTCGAACACTGCGCGAGCCTCCATGGCCAGCAGCAGCGCCGATGGCGCCCGTTGTGATGCAGCCCTGGGCGGCAGCACCGGGGAATCGACGTCGGCATACATACGCTTTCTCCGTGTCCTTTTCTCGGTCATGCGTGTCCGCCACCCTCCCAGGCAGGCCGTGCACTCGGGTCCAATATCTTCTCTACTGCCGGCGCCGTCAGCTGTTGCCTAGCGCAGTTGCCAGCTGATCCAGGGCCTTGCTCAGTCCGTTGGCCAGACTGTCCAGCTTGGGCACCTGGTCGCGGCTGGCGATCAGCCCGAAATCCAGTGAATTCCTATAGCTGTGCAGGGTGAAATTCAATGCCAAACCGTGGGTTACGATCGAAACCGGGTACAAATGTTGCAGTTCACAGCCGGCCAGGTAGAGCGGGATCGGCGGGCCCGGCACGTTGGAGATCACCACATTGGCCAGCGGCGGAAGGCGCTCCGAGACCCGGCCAACTGCCCACAAGCGGCTCAATCCGGTCGCCCACAGCGGCGCCGCCAGACCTGGAAAATCCGTCGGGATCAGATGTTTGTAGGTGGCCAATCGATCCTTGATCCCGCGGGTGGCGGTGCTGATTGCACGCAGTCGCTCGACCGGGTCAGCAATATCGGTCGCCAGACTGCACTGCACCATCGATGCCTGATTGTTGGCCTCGCCGTCGCCCTCGGTGCGCAGCGACACCGGCATCGCCACGATCAGCGGCTGCTCCGGCAACTCCTTGCGTCGCTTGAGGTAGTCGCGCAGGGTCGCGCCGACCAGCTCAAGAACGATGTCATTGACCGATACCCCGTGACTCTTGGCCAACTGCTTGACCCGATCCAGCGGCAGCGAGCAGATCGCAAAGCTGCGCTCGGGCCCGATCTGGGCATTGAAGGGGGTCTTCGGCGCGACCAGAATCGCCTCGCGCAGCTTCTCCGGGAAGCTGCGCAG
>JAGRJL010000103.1 GCA_020442775.1 Lysobacterales bacterium
CCGGTGGCGGCACGGGCACAGGCACCGTTTCCGGCCCAGGAATCTCCTGCACGATCAATGCCGGCGGCGGCAGCGGCGATTGCACCGAGGCCTACACCGCGGGGACCAATGTGACGCTTACTGCCAGTGCGACCGGAGGATCGACATTTACAGGTTGGTCAGGAAGTTGCTCGGGAGCATCTCCGACATGCAACCTCACCATGAGCCAAGCGAGAACCGCGACAGCCTCGTTCAACGCTCCCAGCGCGAGTTCAATATTCGACAACGGTTTCGAAGATGGGTTGCCGCCAACTATCTCTGATGTGGCCGATCAGGCTATTGACGAGGACACGGCGACAGTGGCTCTTGCGTTTACCGTCTCGGATCCGGACACACCACCAGCGAATCTTCAAGTGACCGCTACATCAAGCAATGTCGGACTTGTTCCAAATTTGCCTCAGAACTTGGTTCTGGCCGGCAGCGGCAGCAATCGCAGCATCACCGTGATTCCAGTGCAAGATGGTGTTGGTGTCGCAACTATCACATTGACTGTAAGCGACGGCGGAACGAGCGCAATGCAGTCATTCGTTCTCACCGTGAATCAAGTCAACGACCCTCCTAGCTTCGTTAGAGGGCCTGATTTGCTGTTTACGCCGGATGTCCAAGCAAGCGGTGCAGTAATCGCGTCTCCCAATCCATGGGCAACGTCTATATCACCGTGCCCCGCCAATCGACCAACTTGTGCTGGGAATGAGGCAAACCAAATTGTCTCCTTGTCAGCTGCAAACGTATCAGACCCAAGCGGTGTGCTTGCGGGCACTGGAAACAACAAAATTGTATTCACTGACGGGACCATGAGTTTTACGTTCGCCGACGACCCAGCTAACCCTGGGTTCGCGCCACCGGGTGTTGTTTGCTTTGATGTCGTGGCGACGGATAACGGGACCCCTAGTCAATCAGTGTGGGTATTCGACGTCAAAGTCGAGGTTGGGAACGGAAATGGAACGTGTGGCTTTTTGGTCAATGAGAACTTTGATGATGGCCTTATTCCCGCTGGCTTCACCGTGTTCGGCGGGTCTGTCGTTCCTGTGGATGGGAAGCTGCGGCTCTCAAGTGCTTGTTTAGAGCTTCCTGCGGTGTACAATAGAAATCAAGGACTGTACTTGGAGGTTGATTTTCGCTTCTCTGGTGGCGACCCAATGCAAAATGCGGATTTCAATATCTATAACCTGTATACAGCTATCAATAGTTGTGCTTTGGGACCGACTAATGGGTACAACGTCGGGCTCTATCCAGATGGTGGTGACAACACTATGGATGTTTTTTACTCCATCATTAGTGGAAATCCAACGCTGCTTACTCAACGCAATACATCTATTCCATTGCAATCGTGGCGCCGCCTACGATTGGAGACAAGGACAGATGGGACACTGCGCGTCTTGATCAACAGTGGTTTGCACATGGAGGTTATAAATCTCGATCACGCACTGGGCAAGATTGCACTTAGGAGTTTCTTTGATGTAGAGATCGATAATCTGGTGTTGGGTATATTGCCGTAGAGCTGGTGACCTTGGTCAGTGCCTCGCCCGGCACGAAGCGGACCCATAGGTGGATTCGCCTATTCCTGATTGTGTTATGTAAAAATAGGATAGATTCTGAGCGTGGCGGATCGTTTTAGGGCCAACTCAGCCGCGGGTCGCCTATGGCGCGACCATCCCGATGACCTGCTGATCTTCGTGATGCCGCGGCACCCACATCATTCCCAAGCGGGCGCAGACGGACGGTTTCGATCTGTCCCGACTGATCGAAGCCCTGCGTAGAGAGGTGGGGCGTCGGTCTTAACGAGCGCAGCCGCCTTATCCGGGATTTTCCAGGCCCGCCCGACCATTGGAATTTGCCTGTCCGCCTCCAATCCTGAGGCGAGTTGGGTCGTATCGGCGCCAGGCGTCGAAATCAGGAGCGCAAGATGGGCATGACACTGTGGATACGGACGCTGGAGGGCAGTCGCGTACGGCGGGACAGCGATGATCACAGCTGGATGCATCGGCTGTCCGATGAGCTCGATCAGCTTTGTGCCGATGCCGAAGTCAGCCGGCTCAGCGATTTCTTCGATTTTTCTGATCTGGACCGCAATCGCTCGGGGGAGTTCGTCGAGGATTTTGCGCTGGCCGGCTTTGATGAAGACGAGGAAGACGACCTGGAAGAGCCGGAGCTGGATGAAGACGACGGGGAACAGGATGCCGATCTGCTGTCGCTCGCCTGGTTCGACGCCGAGCAGGGGCTGGATACCCTCGGGGCGCTGCTTGCGGCAGTCCAGTCGGGCAGCCTCAGCGACCTCAGCGATCGTCAGCTCGGGGATCTGATTGAGGAGCTGGAAAACTGCATCAAGGTGCTGGAAGACAGCGCCACGCGCGGCGGCAAGTTTCATCTGGCCGTGATCGAATAGGGACCCTGGACCTCAGGCGTCGGGTCGGCCGAACAAGCCGCGAGGCGGCGCGCCATCGGCATCGTTGGGTTCATCGATCATCCGCGCGAGGCGGCCATTATGGCCGCTTGCAAAGAATGCTTGCATTGCGGCGCGCCCGGCAGAAACATGAGTCAAATCGCCTGGGACAGGGAATCGAAATGAAGTACGCAAGGGTCTTTCTCTGGCTAAGTCTGTCGCTGGGCTGCACTGCCGGGGCGACGAACGCGGTGCTGGATGTGAATATCGACCAGGCTCGCGGCGTGGATCCCCAAGTGGACTATGCCGCGCTGATCCAACATGGCCCCTGGGATGA
>JAGRJL010000005.1 GCA_020442775.1 Lysobacterales bacterium
TCGCGGAAGACCTGCCGGGGAGCAATCACACCTCGGCCCAGAAGCGCATTCAGCGCATCGAGGCAGATCGAAGGCAGGCGAAGGCAAAACTGAAGCCCATCTTTGGCTGCAATCAGCGGGCACTGTTGCCGATCGACCAGAGTCAGTATCTGGAACTGGTGGACATCACCGGCAGACTGCTGCATCCGGGCAAGCGAGGCAGAATCGAAGCCAGGGTTCCGACTATCCTGCGGCAACTGGGGCTGAGCGAAAGTCAGTGGCAAAACCAGGTGCGCGGCACTGAAAGTCGTTATTGCCGAGCCATCGGGTCACTGGACTCGCTGCTGCGGCTTACAGAAAGCCTCGGACAGAACTGGATGCGAGGAACCAGCTTCGCCAGAGCGATCGCGCAAAACAGCTAGAAGGCTGCTGCGCGTCGAGACCGTCCGGCGAAGGCTGGACGGGCGGCTCTGGAAGAATCCGCGCCAAATCTCAGAGATCCGGGCGTTTCCTACACCTTTATCAACCCAAGTCAGCCAAGTGCCGGCGCAACGCAGATTGGCTCTCCAAATTTAGGGTGTCCAGTTGTTGTTGTTCAACTGAAGCGATTGCAGCAAAATGCGCGCGATACAACAACTCTAGCCAGTAGACCTTCATTCCGCCCTTCCAATCCCGACGCATCAATTCTCCGAATTGATGTGGTGGCATGAAGAGATACGAAGTCGGACTCGCTTCAAGATCCTCAATAACCAATCGCGCGCACTGAAGAAGCTTTACACCTTCACTACCGAACACATTCCCCAACGAATCAAATCTTTTCATCTTTTGGAAATTGCCTTAAAACACCATGGGATCAGATCAACAGCGGCATACGGACATGCGCAAGATTGCGGTAGAACCAATAGATCGTGTTACAAGATAGACCATCTTGACCCTATGGTTCTACAGCGACCGTCAAATGAACGCATGGGTCATGGTCTATCATCGTAGAATCCGGGCAACTGCAAACTCGAGCGCTGCGGCCCAACGATTTCATGATGATACAAAGCTAGACCTGACCCTATTGGTTCCTTCGGTGTCCAATTTTCGTTGCATCTATCAACCCAAGGGCGCCAGACCCCCGGCGGCGTCCGAACCGCCTTCCAAATTCAGGGTGTCCAATTTTCGATCTATTCAATTATATTTTCGTTGCGCCCTTTGAACCTATAGACACGCCTAGTTACTTTACTGCCCCTACCAGAGACACCGAAAGTCACCGCGCCTTCTTTCGCCGTAATACCGGCATTACCCTCGCCTGAACCTTCGTAATACTCTTCTATTTCAACTTCGGATGCGGATTGAATTCGCTGAGCTATCGCCATTTCTTGAGCAACGCGAGCTTGCATTTCAGCCATAAGTAGTTCGACTTTCTGTCGCTCAGCTTCGTCCGTCAGCACCTGAAGGTCATTTGATTCAGACGCTTTCTTACTATCTTGTGATGCTCGCAATAATGCAGCAGCAGATGGCCCTATAATTGGCGTAGTTGCCACCAACGCTTGGAACGCCACCTCCCAAAAGTTAACCGTTCGCTTGTCTTCTTCTGAACTTATTTTTTTCTCGTCATCCATTATTCATCTCTTTTATGCAAAACAGCAAGTAGCTGGCACTTTTCCCGGCACAACACCGAATCTTTCCGGATACCACTTAGAACAATTGGCCCAATCATCTTCCTTTCACGATTGCCCCTTGACGTCCAGGGTCTGCAGCGATGCCATTTGGTGCTTAAAATAGTTGGAACCAACGCGACAAGATCAGGCTTCTTTGCATCCTACACCCATTAGACGGCCGCTCATCTGTTGAAGAGACCCAGATGCTACAACCTCAAGATCAGGGTATCCAGGTTTCTCTGCTGCAAAACCGGCTAATCTCGAACCTGTAATCTGAAACCGCTAATCAGTCTCTCGCAGTCAAACAAAGGACCCTTGGTATCAAGCTCGCGAAGCATCTTGATAAAAAACTGGCATTGCTTTGCAATCCAATCCCTACGTGAGCCAACGCTGCTTGGTACAGTCTTGTTGTTCCGCCTGATCAACCCCAATGACCTAACGAACCAAAGGGGTCAGCTCTATTACCGCAGCATTCCGGCCTCTGTAGCCTGCGCTCTGCGGCGGAACGATCCCATGATGCTACGTGGCTAGACCTGACCCCATTGGTCTTCCAACTTTAGTCGTCTTCCTCCAAAAGTGGGGATACTTAAATTATGGTCTGATTATTCAAACCCATTATCAAAGATACCCGCTGCTAGCGCGACATAAGTTCCTGACAAGAGCGTTGAAATATTATCTGCCCTCAAATATGTAGTTTGAGGGAAACCCGTGTAGAACCCCGCCCACATCAATGCGTTGTAGTCACATGACGGTAGACCATCATCGCATCCCGGTGGATGCGGCAAACCATAGGCGTGACCGAGTTCGTGTCCCTGTCCACCAATCCAACGCTGGGGCGTGTAGGTCAGACCGGGATTTGGCGTTCCGTCACATTCAAGGAAAACATGCCCCAAGAGACCCCTCAAATCATTGTGGGACATTACAGCAATCCCCGAAGTACCGCCGCCACTGAGTTGACCGCAGCCTGCGGGGGCGTCCACAAAAAACACCCAAGCATTGGCGGGATCATTAAACTGCGCCCCGACTCTCGGCATGACCTCCTGAAGTACATTGTTCCAGAAATACAAGTAGGCGGCACCGCCTGGATTATTAGTACCGTAGAAAGATGCCGGGTTGTTTAGCGCAAGAACCTGAACTAACGGCATCGGAGATTGAGGCAATGTAGGAGAATACTGTCCCAGCTCACTTCGATACCAATTTCGCAGAGTAAGTAGAGAATTTTGCACTGCTTGAAAATAGTCAGACCTGAACGGTCGGTCCGTTGGGTATAAGTAGACGAAACGAGTAACGCCATTGCCCACTTTCGGTGCAACAAGCTCGCTACTAGGATGATTTTCTAACAATTCATGAATTGCCCATTTAGGAATACTTGAGGCACTTGCTGCGCCAATCGTCAATACAATCATGAACATCGCCAGTAATGCCGCCCACACCCTCACACCTCTTTACTCCTCTTCCAATAACAAAGATTTACTCCAGACGCTATTGCTTCAAGCTAACAACCTCGCCAATAGCACACGGCCAACATGTCCTACCTCTCGATCTACCTTCCCAACGTGCAACACCCGACAGGCCGAAAGCGTTACTCCGAGCAACGTCGACAATCCTGGCGAAGTGTGGAGTGCAACTCCGCGCTTTGCGAATGATCGATGCCATCGTCCGCTTCAAGTAATTTGCCCGATCCCATTCTTTAAATCCATTCCTCATAAACATCGAATCAACTATACAAATCCGAATTAATCAATCATCCGTCCAAGGCTGCAATCTTTAACATTTGCTGCGCATGATTTTATGCCGGTGGGTGACACCGACCGCAAATCCAACGTCCCCGGCCCCCTCTCCCCCCTAACTTCTTCGCGTACCACCACACCCTCCCCAGCCGTATGTCCTTCAGCAAAAAACCGCCCTCGCCGCCTCGACTCCGCCTCCAACGCATTAACCGGAAAACTCTCATAAGTCCTCCCCCCCGGATGACTCACGTGATAAGTACACCCCCCAACCACCCTTCCGGCCCGCACATCAAACAAATCAAACACCAACGGCGAATGCACCCCAATCGTCGGATGCAGCGCACTTGGCGGTGCCCACGCTCTAAACCTTACCCCTGCGACGAACTCCCCATTCCTCCCAGTCGAAACCAGCGGAACCTGCCTTTCGTTACAAAGCAACCGATACCGATCCGCCCGGAATCCCTCCACCCGCACCTGCATCCGCTCCAAGCTCGAATCCACATGCCGCGCTGTCCCCACCGCACTCATCTCCTCCCCCAACACATGCCAGGGCTCGATCGCCTGCCGCAACTCTATCGACACCTCCCCCACCTGCGCCAACCCATAGCGCGGAAAGCGAAACTCCGAAAACGCCGCAAACCACGCCGGATCGAAGTCGTAACCCGCCAGACGCAAATCCTCCAGCACCTCCGCCAGATCCGCCATCACATAGTGCGGCAGCAGATAGCGGTCATGCAGCATCCCACCCCACTGGATCAGCTTGCCGCGGTACGGGGTCTTCCAGAATCGCGCCACCAGCGCCCGCAGCAGCAGGATCTGCAGCAAGGCCATCCTTGAGTGCGGCGGCATCTCAAAGCCGCGGAACTCCAGCAGGCCCAGGCGAGAGCCCACCGGATGCCCTGGATACAGCTTGTCGATACAGAACTCGGCCCGATGCGTATTCCCGGTCAGATCTACCAGGAAATTCCGCAGAATCCGGTCGATCATCCACGGCCGCTCGCCTTCGGGGTTCTCGGCGATGTGCTGGTCCAGCTGCGCCAGCGCGATGCCCAGCTCGTAGAGATTGTCATCGCGCGCCTCGTCCACCCGCGGCGCCTGGCTGGTGGGGCCGATAAAGCTGCCGGAGAACAGATAGGACAGCCCCGGATGGTTCTGCCAGTAGACCAGCAGGCTGCGCAGCAGATCGGGGCGGCGCAATAGCGGGCTGTCGGCTGGCGAGGCGCCCCCCAAGGTGACGTGATTGCCGCCGCCGGTGCC
>JAGRJL010000837.1 GCA_020442775.1 Lysobacterales bacterium
TCGTTCTCGCTCAGGGTTTGCTTGGCAAATCGATGCAGCCATTCCTTGGCCTGCAGCAAGATGGTTGAAATTACCGCCAGCCCGGCAGCCAGCGCCGGTTGTTCCATCGCCAGTGCGCCGATCAGGAAGGTAAAGACCAGCATCACCTCGGTGGTCAGGCCCGGGTGCGCATGGCGGCTGCTGAGATAGCTGGCAATGCTGATGGCCGCCACGAACACCCCTGCCACCGCCAGCGCCACGATCCCCAGCAGCGCGGCGGTGCCGCCGCTGAGCGCAATCAGTGCGCAGGTGCGCACGCCTGCGGGCTGTCCGCCCTCCGGGTCGTCACTGACCTTGCTGAGCTTGTGCTGCTCACGCTCGACCCCGATCAGCAGGCCGCAGCCCAGGGCTACGGCCAATCCCTGAATCTCGGTGGGGATCTGTTCGATCATATTGCTGAATTTGCAGCCTGGAGCCGATTACCGCAAGCCCGTCGATGGAGCCCAGCTAGATCGGCGCTCCCGGCGGCGGCACCGGCATTGGGCGGATCTTCACCGAGTTCGGATCGGCCAGGTATCGGGCGATGTAGTCGGCCGCCTGCCGGTATTGCTCTGCCTGCCCTCCGCGCCGCTGACGACCGGCATGCTGCTGCAGTTCGGCCAGCTGTTGGCGGACGATCGCGGCGACCGCGGGCTGCAGCTGTCCGCCCTCCAGGGCCGCGATCAGGCCGTCCAGCAGCACCCAGTTGCGGGCCCAGGCAACCGCCGCCTGATCGGCGCTGGAGGAACGGTGAAGCCAGCTGGCCTGCAGCGATTGCTCGACCAATTCGTTCACTCCGGGAACCGCTACCTGACGCTGATGCTGCCAGTGCAGCCGGTTGAGCCGTGCCGGATCAAACAGGAAGCTGGCGACCAGCGCGGTAGCAGATTCGACCGCGGCGCCGGGATCAAACACCGGACCGGCGCGGCCGGCAAAGTATTCCGGGGTCTTGCGGTACTCGTTTGCTTGCGGGCTGAGCAAACCGAGCACCCGATCCGGAATCGCCAGATTCTCCACCGATAGCGCCTCCAGCAGCGCCTCCAGCGCCTGCTGCTGGCGGGTGGCTTCGACCAGTTGGGTGCCGAAGGTCTCGTCCGCCAGCCCGTAGCGGTAGTAGACCCCGCCAATCAAACGGGCGACGCCCTCGGCCTGATAGCGATGGAGCAGATAGAGCGGGACCAGTCGCGCCTCCAGTTCGCCGTTCTGGCGGTCCGGAGGGAGCACGCCGTAGCCGAAATTGGCCAGTGCCAGGGTGCGGATCGCGAGCAGCTTGCGATAGCCCGCGATCACGTCGGCATCGTTGTCCCACAGCAGCCCGGCTGCGTGCGCATCGCCGGGTGCCCGGGCATCCGCATCACCGACATAATCAAAGCCCAGCGCGCGGATGTGGGTTCGCAATGCCTGAAGCTCGGCAGCTTCGCTGGCAGCAGGAAAGATCTGGTAGGCGTGCTTGATCGCGAAGTGATCCCATGGCCCGACGCCAACACCGTAGGGCGTGCTCAGGTCTATCCGGTCCTCGCGCAGCTGGATCAGCGGGTGCGGATAATCCATCACCGAGCCGT
>JAGRJL010000838.1 GCA_020442775.1 Lysobacterales bacterium
AGCGTCATCGCTACTTCACGGTGGCCTTGCCCACATCCTTCCAGCGCGGGTCGCTGGCGGCATCCATCTTGTTCTCGCTGCGATCCCAGACCACCACATGCATGTTCCCCCAGGTGCGTTCATTGGGCGAAATCACGTGGCCCATCTCGGTCAGCGCGTTGATGGTCTGTGGGTCCAGCGCGTCTGGTTCCGCGGAAACGGCGTCGGGCAGGTACTGATGGTGGATTCGCGGTCGCGCAACCGCCTCGGCCGCAGTGCCGCCATCGATCAGGGTCAGCGAGCCGAGCAGCACCATTGTGATGATGCGGCTGCCGCCGGGCGTGCCGATCACGATGGTCCGCTCCGGTCCAATCAGGAAGCTTGGCGTCATCGAGGAGAGCGGGCGCTTGCCCGGGCCTACCGCGTTGGCATCATCGCCGACCAGGCCGTAGGCATTGGGAGTGCCCGCCTTGGCCGAGAAGTCGTCCATCTCATTGTTCAGCAGCACACCGGTGGTGGGCGCCATAAAGGCGCTACCGTAGGGCAGGTTGACGCTCAGAGTGGCCGCAACCAAATTGCCTTCGCGGTCGATGATCGAGAAATGGGTGGTGTCGGTACCGGATGGGCCGCCATCGATGCCGGGCAGTGCCGCGCTCAGGGTGGCGCGATCCAGACGGATCGACGCGCGCAAACCGGCGGCGTAGTAGGGGTGCAGCAGCATCTCGGTCGGCACCTGCACGAAGTCCGGGTCGCCCAGGTAGATCGCGCGGTCGCGATAGGCCCGCCGCATCGCTTCGATCAGCAGGTGGTCCTGGGTGACCGGATTCAGGCTGTCAAACTCGTAGCCGTTGAGGATGTTGAAGATGGTTGCCAGCGCGATGCCGCCGGAAGAAGGTGGCGGCGCGGTGATCACCTGATAATCCTGGTACTGGGTGACCAGCGGCGCTCGCTCTACCACCCGATAGTCGGCCAGATCCTGCTCGGTCCAGATGCCGCCGGCGGCGCGCACGCCTTCCACCATCTTCTGAGCGACGGCGCCGCCATAGAAGCCGTCGTTGCCCTCAGCAGCCAGCGCGGTCAGGGTGCGCGCAAGATCGCGCTGGACGATTCGGGTACCGACCTTGGGCGCCTCGCCCTTGCGCAAAAATACGGCGGCAGCTGCTGGCGACTCGACCAGGGTCTTGACCCGTGACCCGATCAGGGCGGCATTCTTCGGTCCGAATGGAAAGCCTTTTCTGGCCAGGCTGATTGCCGGAGCCAGCGACTGGGCCAACGGCAGTCGGCCGTAATTCTCCGCCAGGTGGACCAGTCCTGCGGGCTGTCCGGGAATCGCAGCCGCCAGTGGTCCGTTGACCGAACGCTCTCGAACCGCTTCCCCGTTTTCGTCCAGATACATGTCGCGGGTGGCCGCCATCGGCGCCCGCTCGCGGGCATCGACCATCACCGTCTTGCCGTCGCTGGCCCGGCGCAGGAGGAAGAAGGCACCGCCGCCAAAGCCGGAACTCTCCGGTTCAACCACGCCGAGAACCGCGGCAACCGCGACCGCCGCGTCAAAGGCATTTCCGCCTTCGGCCAGAATCCGGTGCCCGGCATCGGTGGCCAGACCGTTGGCGCTGGCGATGCCGGCCTGAGCCGGTTTGAGGTCTCCGGCAGTCGCTGAAAATGCGGCCGTCCACAGCAGCATTGCTGCGCAGATGCGCATGCGGGTTTGAATATTCCAGGGCATCAGGCAGCGTCCTCGATCTGCAGGCGCTGGGCCTTGGCCGCGAGCTCCTGTTGGGTTTCTGGATGGTCGGGGTCGATCAGTATGCATTCCACCGGACAGACTTCGACGCACTGGGGCTCGTCGAAGTGCCCGACGCACTCGGTGCAGCGGGCGGGGTCGATTTCGTAGATTTTCGAACCGAAATGGATCGCCTGATTGGGACAGACCGGGTCGCAGACATCACAGTTCACGCACTGGTCAGTGATGTAAAGCGCCATGAAGCCTAGTGCAACCTTGTCGGGGCGAGGGTCCGCATTGGCCGCGGTAGTCTCGGGTCAGGATGGAAGCGGGGTCTGCTGTCAACCAATCGCTGTTGGCAATGGGTGCTGCCCGCCCCGGCCAAGCGTCGGGGCGGGCGCAGGTTGCTTACTTGACCGAGTGGAACTGCACGGTGGCGCCCCAGGGCTCGATCATTGCACGCACCGCTGCTTCGTCTTCCGGCGCGCCGATAAACAGGATGTTGACCTCCTTCAGCTTCCCTTCTTCGGGTTCGGCAAAGGCCTCTTCAATCACATGGCGAGCCAGCGACGAGTCGCCGGCAAAAACCAGGAAGGTTCCCTTGGCGATACCCGCGGACAGGAAGTTGATGGTGTTCTGGACCATCCTTTCGGTCTTCTCTTCGTCCTGTCCGAACCCGGCGTAAGTGACGAACAGGCGGGCGCTTTGCCCGGCCGGCACATAGGTCTTGGCGACCTCACCGACATACTTCTTCCATGCATCATTGTCCTGGTCGGCCGGCGCCACCAGTTCCGGCTTGGCTGCTTCTTCCACTTTCTCTTCGCAGCCGGCCAGCGCAAACACTGCCGCAGCGGCAATCAACAGGACTTGATAGAAACGGGACATATGAGGGCTCCTTGCGGGACTGGCGAGCGTGGCTCAAGAGGGATGAATTCACGCGGCTCGCGACTACAGCCGTGAATGTTCACGAAATCACGACCCCAGTGCAACTTCTGAATGCGCCGGGGGCGCGATTGGGGTCAAATCTGCGGCTGATTGAACTTCTGCTTGAGCGCCGCGGCGACCGCGGGCGGAACAAATCCACTGACATCGCCACCCAGTCGCGCCACTTCCTTGACCAGCGAGGAAGAAATGAAGCTGAACTGCTCGGCCGGGGTCAGAAACATGGTTTCCACATCCGGCATCAGGTGCCGGTTCATGCTGGCCAGCTGGAACTCGTACTCAAAGTCGGAAACCGCGC
>JAGRJL010000839.1 GCA_020442775.1 Lysobacterales bacterium
CTGCCCACCGGCCGGCATTCCCGGGGCCTAGGACGATGGCGGCGATGGCAAGAATGCTTCCAGCGCGCTCGTTGGCGCTTCTCCAAGCACAGTCCAGCGCATCCCGGCCACGCTGCGTGTCAGCCCTTGCGTCGCACCGCGCGCCCAGCGTTCGTCCGGCCTGACCTCGTCGACCTGTTCGGCGAATACCGAAATCGCCCCAAGCCCATCGCTGAACAGCCAGTGCCGATGCGCTGCACCACCGACCATCGCTCTCAACTCATAGCCCGGGACTGCGGGACCGGGCCAAACCGACGCATCGGGTCGATTGGCCGTTTCGGGCAGCGCCGAGCGCGCCGCGCCGGACAACTGCAGATCCGCAATCACCATCTGCTCGAGTACCTGATCGCCCGCCACGACCGCGCTGCGCAGGGCCAGGCCGGTCTCATTATCGATCCAGGCGTGCCGCGCATATCGAAAGTCGTCGACTGGCTGAAAGTGGACTTGGCGAACCGGCCGCCCGGCGACCCGGTCGCTGCTGCCCAGCAACACACGGTAGCTGCGCCCAATGGCCTCCAGGTCCAGCTTTTGCAGACTACCCGCCGCAAGTGGACTCTCCAGATACTCTGGCGGACCCGCGCCGCGATCACGCTGAACCACGCCCTCAGCGGTGATCAGGGTCTGCGGCTTGCCGGTCAGGGTGACAAAGGTCTGCTGCAGTTTGCCTTCCTGCAGCGACTGACTCACCCGTATCACCGCCAGTTCCGGCCCTGAAGTCAGCACCACGGTGGCGTTGTAGACATAGCCCACCGACCGTTCGCTGACCCGCTCCAGCCAAGCCTCGCCCTCACCGCCACTGGCCAGTACGGCCGGCGCGGCCAGAGTCAGCAACAGGCACAGCAAGGGCTTTCGCATGGATTTAAGGCGTTCCATTGCCACCGGCGTCAACCTGATCCGGCTGTGCCTCAGCTGTATCGGTATCTGCCGCAGCCGGCACCGCCAGGAAGGAAGCGGTATTGAACACGCCCAGCGGCGCCATCTGCGCACCGAGGCTGTGCCGAACCAGATAGGCATCGCGCCCGCGGAAAGGCACATAGGAAACCGGTGTCGCACCACTCTGAACCGAGACCTGTTGCACCGGCGAAAGCCCGGCAACAGGCGTCCCGGCCACCGGCGTCATCGCCGGCGGCGACTGCAGCGCCGCGTTCTGTACCAGCGGGCTCACTGCAGCAGACTCAGGCTTCGGCGCGACATACAGAGTCAGCGCAGCCCAGGCAACCGATGCAGCAATTGCCAGGCCGAAGGCCCCACCCATCCAGCGTCTCGCGCCACGCTCGGCCACTGGTGCCGTGACGACATTCTCCGCACCGCTGGCGATTTGCGCGGCGATGCGATCGGCGAAATCCGCCGGCGCCGGCGCAATCGGACGATGGGCCAGCAAATCGCTGGCCAATGCCCAGCGCGACCAGCGCTGCGCCATCTCCGAATCGGATTGCGCACGCTTCAGCATGAACCGTAGCGCCTGCGAATCCTCCTCGCCGTCAAAGGCTGCCGACCAACCTTGATCGGGGTGATCGTCCCGTTCGCTCATGGCATCAACTCCTTCAAATTTCGATCAACCGCGTCGCGGCCGCGGAATATGCGCGATCGGACCGTTCCGATCGGACATTCCATCACCTGCGCGATCTCCTCGTAGCTCAATCCGTCCACTTCTCTCAGCGTCAGCGCCAAGCGAATTTCCTCTGGTAATGCTTCGACCGTGCTGACCACGGTTCGTTCCATCTCTTGTCGAAGTAATTCGTGTTCGGGGGTCGCGTGCTCCTGCATCCGGTCCGCCCCGCTCCAGTGCTCGGTCTCAACCGTTTCCACATCGGTGGTGGACGGTCGGCGACCGTTGGAAACCAGGTGGTTCTTGGACGTATTGACTGCGATCCTGTACAGCCAGGTATAAAAACTGCTGTCACCGCGAAACGCAGCCATCGACCGGTATGCCCGCAGAAATACCTCCTGTGCCACATCCTGCGCCTCAGCCCAGTCGTTGATCATCCGACTGATCAAGCCCAGGATCCGATGCTGGTACTTGCGCACCAGCAGATCGAAGGCGCGACTGTCACCCTTCTGCACACGCTCCACCAGCGCGCGATCTTCATCTACCTCAGCCATCCTGGCTTCCATTGACCCCATCCATGCAGCCGCTCCCCAAAGTATTCATCGCGCCAATCTTGGTGAGCGCACAGACAAAGACCGGCGCACCGCGCAAAAGTTCAACTGAGCTGAATGATTGTCGAACTGGGCCGAACCGCCGCGGGCCCACGGTCATTCTCCGGCAAGCAGCCGGGCCCGTTCTGACAGCAGGTTTTCAAAGGTAGCCGCGGGCAGCGGCCGGCAGAACAGGAATCCCTGCATCTCTTCGCAATCGTTCTCGCGCAGAAAGCGCAGGTGATCCTCGATCTCGACGCCTTCGGCGATGACCTCGCAGTGCATGTTGTGAGCCATGTCGATGGTGGCTCGCACAATCGCCTCATCGGTGGGGTCGATGCCGATATTGCGGACGAAGGTCTGGTCGATCTTGATCCGATCGGCAGGGAAATGCTTCAGATAGTCCAGTGACGATTGGCCGGTGCCGAAATCATCGATCGAGATCTTGCAGCCCAACTCGCGGATCTGGGTGAGGAT
>JAGRJL010000840.1 GCA_020442775.1 Lysobacterales bacterium
ACCTCGGTATCCGACGGTGCGATCACCACCGCGAGCCGGGAAGCCATCCTCGAGCGCTTCCGCGGTTACTTTGCACAGGTTCGCTATCGCTCCTGGGACGACATGCGGCCGCCGCTGGTGCGGATCGCCGACGACGGCTCAATCGCCAGCGTGACTGTGCAGAAGCTGGTTGAACTGCGGGCGGCCGATGCCGAAATCGAAGCACCGGGCCAGTTCGTGCAGTTCGCCTGGGAAGCCAGCTACCGACGCAGCGGAGACGGCCGCTGGCTGCTGGTGGGCAACACCAGCACCCGCAAGCCGCTGAGCGCGGAAGAGGCGGCGGCCGCGCGGGTGGCGCTCAGCCATCGCCACACCCTCATCGCCGAGCCGGACCTGGTCCCGGAGGGCGTGGCCTTTGACGCGCGCAGCGGGATCACATACGTCAGCAGCACCTACCGCCGCAAGATTGTCGCGGTGGGGGCCGACGGCACGGTGCGCGACTTCAAGGGTGAGGCAGAGGATGGCCTGTGGAGCACGCTGGGCATGGAGGTGGATGAACCCAACAATCTGCTTTGGGTGATCTCGGCCAATCTGCACAGCGTGCTGCCGATGCGCATCGCCGATCCCGACAATGAATGGCGCTCGGAGCTGCTCGCCTTCGATCTGGACAGCGGCCGGTTGATCGGCCGCCATCGGCCCGAGCTGGACGGACAGGTGGGGCTCAACGACGTCACCGTCACCGATCAGGGACGGGTGTTCGTCACCGAGTCGGTACAGGCCAGGGTGCTGGAACTGGACCGGGAATCCGGTTTGCTGCGCGAACTGGCCCTGAGCCAGCCGATGGTCTTCCCCAACGGCATCACCCACGACGAAGTCGGCGCGCTCTATGTGTCCCATCAACAGGGCCTTCGCCGGCTGGATCCCGAATCGGATGAGCAGCACGAACTGAGCAATCCGGCCGGCTTGGCCTTCGAGGCCTTCGATGGCCTGGCCTGGTACGACGGCCGCCTGATCGGCAATCAGCCCCAGCGCAAGCGGATCATCGAGCTGACCCTCAGCCAGGATCGGCTGAGCGTGCAGAGTCAGCGCATCCTGGAAGCCAATCACCCGGCCTTCGATCAGCCCAGCACCGGCGAAGTTGCGCTGCGGCCCACCACCGATGGCGCGCCGGCCAGTTTTGTCTATCTGGCCAATGCGCAGATGCACAGCGCCTTTCAATGGCGCGACCCCGAAGGCGGCGTGGCGCAAACCCGACTGCGTGAGCCAGCGGAGCTGGAAGCGGT
>JAGRJL010000841.1 GCA_020442775.1 Lysobacterales bacterium
GCACCGGGCGCCACCAGCGCCAGCGCCGGCAATGCGCCGTCGGCGGCGCCGTCCCACCAATGCGGCGGCAGCCGCTGCTGCGGGTTGCCGCTGAGACTGAGCCAGCACAGCGCGGCTTCGATCGCCCCGGCGGCACCCAGGGTATGGCCGGTCAACGGCTTGGTCGAGCTGACCGGAGTCTGCGCGCCGAAGATCCGGTGGACCACCGCTGCTTCCATCTGATCGTTCTGCAGCGTCGCGGTGCCGTGCAGATTGACGTAGTCGATCTGTTCCGGACGCAGTCCGGCTCGCGCCAGCGCAGCCTCGATCGCGGCCTGGGGTCCGCGTCCGGCCGGGTCAGGGGCGGACATGTGATGGGCATCGGCGCTTTCGCCCCAGCCCAGCAACTCGACTGCCGAATCCTCGCCGCTGACCAGGAACAGCGCAGCCCCTTCGCCGATATTGATCCCGCAGCGATTGGCTGAAAACGGCAGACAGCGCTGCGCCGACACCGCCCCTAGCGCGCTGAATCCGGCCACGGTGAAGCGACACAGCGAATCGGCGCCGCCGGCGATGACCGCGTCCAGCTGCCCGCTGCGCAGCAAACGTGCCGCTGCGGCCAGCGCCTTGGCGCTGGAAGAGCAGGCGGTGGAGATCACGTAGGCCGGCCCGCCAATCCCAAGCTGCGCGGCCACAAAAGCAGCGGGCGTCCCCATTTCCTGCTGCGCGTAGTGGTAATCGGCTGGCCAGCCTCGCCCAGGCTCACCCTGACGCGCCAGGTGCGCCGCCTCACTCTCGCCCACTCCGGAGGTGCTGGTTCCCAGCACCACGCCCACCCGGTCGCGTCCATGGCGCGCGATCGCCCGCGCCGCCGGCTCGCGAATCTGCTCCAGCGCAGTGAGCAGCAGCGCATTGTTGCGCCCCTGCAGCACAACCGGCAGTTGTTCCAGCGAAGGCAGATTGGCCAGTACTTTTCCCAGCATCAACGGCTGCTCGGCGAGATGCAAATCGGTGCTCAACCCGCCCTCGGCGTCATCCCGCAACAGATTCTGGCGTACCGTGTCGGCATCCTCGCCGAGGCTGCAGACGATGCCCAGCTGATTGAGGAAGACCCGCATCAGGCGCCCGCCTCGATCGATTGAATATCCAGACTGTAGCCATAGCGGGCGTGGGTCAGGCGCTGATGCCGTGGACCCAGGTACTCCACAGTCACCACCAGTTCGTCGCCAAAGCGCAGCTGCCGCTGATCGGGCGCAGCGCTGAGTCGCCAGCCGGCAGGCAGCGCCTGCTGAATCTGCTCCGCCGGCCAGTAGACCAGTTGGATGTCGGCCAGCACCCGGGCGCCGTCGAGCGCTGCGGGCAACCACTCGGCACGGGACTGGACCAGCGCCGACCCGTCCCAGCGCAGCTTCAGCGCACTCTGACCAACCTGATGCATCACCAGCCGCACCTGGTGAGCATCCAC
>JAGRJL010000842.1 GCA_020442775.1 Lysobacterales bacterium
AGGACGTACCAATCTCGATCACCGTCGTCAGCGACCAGCTGCTGCAGGACATGGGTGCGCGCGACATCAAGGATCTGCAGATCGTGGTGCCCGGGCTGACCGTGACCTCCACCTCCAATGAGGCGCTGACCACTGCGCGCATTCGCGGGGTGGGGACAGTGGGCGACAACACCGGGCTGGAGTCCTCGGTGGGCGTGGTCATCGACGGGGTCTATCGCGCACGCAACGGGGTGGGCTTTGGCGATCTGGGCGAGTTGGAGCGGATTGAAGTGCTCAAGGGTCCGCAGGGCACCGTCTTTGGCAAGAACACCTCGGCGGGCCTGATCAATGTGGTCACCAAGAAGCCTGGCTTCGAAACCGAGGTCGCGGCGGAGCTGACCGCCGGCAACTACGGTGCGCTGGGTGCCTCGGCGGCCTTCAACAGCCCGATCGGCGATGCCGCCGCCTTTCGCCTCTATGCAACCAAGCGCGAGCGCGACGGCTACCTGGATGTGGTCACCGGCGCCGGTCCACGGACCAGCAGCGAAGATGTGGATCAGGACTTCTACTCCCTGCGCGGGCAGCTGCTGCTGCAGCCAACCGAGGATCTGGAAGTGAATGTCGCGCTGGACTACACCTCACGCGATGAGCGCTGCTGCGCCGGCGTCACGATTTTCCGCGGCCCGGCGGCGGCGATCGTGGATGCCCTGGCCGGCGGCGAGGGTGTTTCACCCACCGCCGACCCCTTCAACCGGGTGGCCTACAGCAATCGCGACACCCGTCAGGACATCGTCGATCGAGGGATCTCGGTACAGCTGGACTGGACCACGCCCTGGTTTGACGGCGCCACCCTGACCTCGATCACCGCGCTGCGCGACTGGCGCACCATCAACGGCTCCGATCTGGACTACAGCACTGCCGACATCTGGTATCGCAACTTCGGAAAGGACGATGCCTCCGATGGCTTCGAGACCTTCTCCGAGGAGCTGCGCCTGACCGGCAGCAGCGACCGGGTGGACTGGATGGC
>JAGRJL010000843.1:0-1926 GCA_020442775.1 Lysobacterales bacterium
CCTCACAGTCCACCCCACAATCGATGCCCGCTGGATCGCTGCTCACCGTACCCATGCCGGTGCCGGCCAGGTTGACGCTGAGCAGAGCCCCGGCCGGCGCTTCGATCGCCCCGGCATCGCAGGCCGCGGCGGTCCGCGGGTCGCCGTTGAGCGGGGTACCGCCGCTGCGGCGCTGGCCGAGCATGTGGCGCTCCAGCGGTAGTGCGGTTTCCGCCGAACAGGCCACATCCGGCCAGCTGTCGATCAGCGGGCTGCCCGGCTGCGGTCGCGCGGCCTGGGTATGGACGGGGTCGCTGACCGGCTCCAGCGCCAGGCCCAGATCGGGCAGGATCAGGTCGCTGGGCAGCACCACGCAGTTGCCGGCGAAGTTGCCCGCAACCACCCGATTGTGTCCGCCAAGGAAGGCGGCGGCGGCCGGCACCGTGCCCAGGCGGCAGGCCGAGTCGCTGGGATTGTCGACCGCGCTGTTGAACACGTTGCCCACGTAGCGAATGGTGCTGCCGGCGATGGCCGGATAGATCACGCTCAGATCCCAGGCGGCGCTGCTGGCGGTTCCGGTGCCGCCCAGGTTGTCGCTGAAGGTGTTGGCTATCAGCGACATCTCATACGCAGCCTCGGCATTGGTGTAGGAGATGCTGGCGCCGCCGCTGACGCCGGCCGTGTTGGCCAGGATGCTGTTGTTGACCAGGGTGGTCCCCAACACGCTGATCTGCATCGCGCCGCCGCTCTGGCCGGCGCTGTTGGCGACAAAGCTGTTGCGGTGCAGCTCAATCCGGCTGAAGGCGTCGCTGCGCAAGCCGAAGGCGGCCAGGCCGCCGCCACCACCGACTGTCGCCTCGTTGCCTTCGAAGCGGCTGTCGCTGATCGAGGTAATGCTGCGGTTGCTGGACTGATTGCCGCGTACCAGCATCGCGCCACCGCCGTTGCCGCCGGCGGTGTTGTCAACGACGCGACTACGCTGGATGGTCACCGTGGTGCGCACGTTGCTGACCGTCGCCGGGGTACTGAGGAACAGTCCGCCGCCGCTGGCCGTCGCGGTATTCAGCAACAGCCATGAATCATTGAGATTGACGGTCAGGTCTTCGCTCACCTGCGCGCCGATGCCGCCACCCTCAGCCGCGGTGTTGTTGCTGATGGTCACCAGATCCAGATTGAGAATCAGCGGATCGCTGCTGGCGATACCGATACCGCCGCCGTGCCCGTCGCTGTGGTTGTTGGTCAGGGTCACGTTGCTCAGATTGACCGTGCCGGTACCCCCAACAATCGCGATGCCGCCGCCGTCTCCGCTGTTGGAGCCGTCACGGATCAGGGTGTTGTTGAGGCTGAAGCTGGCGCCAGTATCCTGGTTGAGGGTCAGGATCGGGTGGTCGCCGGCGCCGATCAGGCTCAGCGAGGCGCTGGCCGGAACCTGGATGCTGAGGCTGTTGTCGACGATGTCCAGGCTGTCGCTCAGGCTGATCAGCCCAAATTGCAGCGGCAGCGGAAAAAGACTGGGCGCCAGCACGATGACATCCGGCACGCTGTTGCTGCCGGCCGCGCAGGTGTCGATGGCGATGTTCAGATCAGCCGCCAGCACCGCTTCGCGCAGCGTGCACAGGCCGTCACTGGTGCTGCCGCTGTCGAGCAGCGTGTTGACGTTGATCGTGGCAGCGCTGGCCGGGAGGGTAATCAGGCAAACAAGAACGGTGCGCCACAGCAGGCGGCCCGTCGCAAGCAAGGAGGTCATCGTGCGTCCTTTTGCGGTCGATGGAACCTTCCTACGCGAGCGCTCGTGCAATAGCGGCTCATCAGGCGCGTTCACCGCGTGGTCAAAGTGCGATGGGAGTCACGATCTGCGCAGGCTTCGGCGAGCCCGAAGTGGTGCTCGCCGTCGCCAGCAAGCAGCCCATGGTTGTGGGCTTGCGTGATCTCCAGGCGGGCGCTAGC
>JAGRJL010000843.1:1984-2944 GCA_020442775.1 Lysobacterales bacterium
AATCAGACAAGGGACTACGATGATTTCCAGGATGCTTATCGTTGCCGGTGCAGCCGGACTGCTCGCCTCCGTCGCCTCGGCGCAGGAGATCACCGCCGGAACCGCAGTGGGCCAACCCGGCATGCTGGCGACACCCGATCCGGTGCCGGTGACTTTCACCCGCAATGCGGCAATGCCGGTAGCCACCTACGCCGCTCGCATCCAGTACGAAACGGCGCAGCTGGACATTGTTGCCACCGGCGCGAACGGCGGCATCTGTACGGCCAATGATGGCCTCGGTGTGATCGTGATGACGCCGCCTGCAGGGCAAAGCGATCTGGCCTCCGGCACTTATTGCAACCTCAACGTCACCGTTGCTCCCGGCGCGATCGCCCCCGGCAGCATGATTCTGGACGTCACCGCCAATCTTCCCGGAGACGGTTGCTTCGACAGCATGGCCAACAGCGTTGGCTGCACGCTGATTGACGGCGTGATCACGATTACGCCTGGCCTCCCCGACACCGCGCCGACGATTGCCTATGGCCCAGCCAGCGGCAGCACCGTGACCCTGACTGGCGGCGCGGGCTCGATTGTCGGTACACCTTTCGGCGGGACAGGTACGGGCGTGGCGGCGACCACCACGGTTGATGGATGCGCCATTGGCGCCGTCTCCGGGCCGGGGGTCTTTGGCTCAGCCGCTGGGGTCAATCTGAGCTTCGCCGGCAGCACCACCACTGCGCAAAACATCAACCTGAGCTGCGCGCAGGGCGGGACGCTGACCACCGCAACGCTGACCTGCACCGAAACGCGCGCTGGTGGCCCACCGGCGATTCGCAGCTGGCCGCTCAGCTGCCCGGCAGGCGCCGGCGGTGCGCCGCCGAATCTGGTCTACGTGCCGAACTTCGGCAACACCGTGGTGTTTGCGGGCACGCCGGGCACCCTCATCAACACCGCAATCGCGGTCGCTGGGGTTGGCGGTGC
>JAGRJL010000104.1 GCA_020442775.1 Lysobacterales bacterium
GTGGCGGAAGGCGGCGAAACCGAGTTCTACTATCAGCAGTTGAAGGTGCAACCCAGGCGGGGAACGATGATCATCGCGCCAGCCACCTTCACCCACACCCACCGCGGCGCGATGCCGGTTTCATCCGACAAGTACATCTTTACCAGCTGGGTCATGTTTCAGGCGGCGGCAAGGATGTACGGCAAGGCCTGAGCCGTCTTCTTCCGATGCAATACGAAGGCATGAAGTCTGGACCGCGGGCCGCAGACATCATTGATAAAACAGGCGGCAACTCACCTGGACTTGATGTCCACCAGCGCCCTTGGACGATTGCGGCTACCGTTTGCCACCGCATTGACCAGCCTGAGTACCGATTTGGAAACCTCGTCCTCGGGACACATGGCAACGGCGCGCTGCGCACACTCGATCGCCGAAGTGTCATCGCCGCTCATCATGTATGCCAATGCCAGATTTGCCCTGAGCCCGGGATCCTCAGGGCGAAGGATTTTCGCAGTGGTACACAGGTCGACGGCCAACTGAACCTCGCCGCAATCGAGAGCGCTTAGGCCTGCCTCCCGAGCCACGTCCGGCTGATCGGCGTTGAGTTCAAATGCTCGTCTGAACCAAACCAGGGCAATTCGATGCTGCCCAAGTCGCTGGTAGATTTTGCCCAAGGCCCACATCGAGCTCCATCCCTCGGGATTGATCCGTAGTGCTTCCTCGTAGTAGCGAATCGCTCGATTCAGTCGCGAACGAACGAACCAACCAGGCCGCCCTCTTCCGCCCTCGTTGAACTGCAAATGGCGCTCGGCCAGGGACCAGCCTCGCTGAACGAGATCGTTGTGGCGGGCCGCTTCTGCTTCGGTGAACTCGCGGGCCATCGCCAGGCCTTGTGCCAATAGACGAGCGCTACTGTGCCTCCGCCCCTCGCCCGATGGCGACAACGCCGGTACGGCTGTATTCCACCATCCCCAGCGGGATCATCAGATCGACAAAAGCGTCGATCTTCTCCGGCGTACCGGTGAGTTCGAAGATGAAGCTGGTGTGGGTGATGTCGATCACCCGCGCGCGAAAGACCTCGGAAAGACGCAGCGCCTCGGCCCGCCGGTCGCCCTCGCCGGCCACCTTGATCAGCGCCATTTCCCGCTCGACGCCAGGCTTCTCCACGGTCAGATCGACCACCCGATGCACCGGCACCAGACGACCGATCTGGGCCATGATCTGGGTGATCACCTCATTGGTGCCGGAGGTGACGATGGTGATCCGCGAGGTGTGCTTCTGATGGTCGGTTTCGGCCACCGTCAGCGATTCAATGTTGTAGCCACGCCCGGAGAACAGCGCCACCACCCGCGCCAGCGCGCCCACCTCGTTATCGACCGTGACCGACAGCGTGGCCTTGCGCGGGCGCTCTTGATCATCGACCAGGAAATAGGCGGAGGCGGGTTGGTTGCTGGTGTTCATAGGTTTTCAATCTCGATGGTTGGGCGCGAGTAGACGATCTTTGGCGCATCTGTGGCGAGTACCAGTGGCCAGTTCCAGTGGCCAGCAACAGCTCGCCGCGACGAACCCACTGGCTACTGGAACTGGCTACTGGCACTCACTGGTCAAACCAGCATCTTCCCCGCCTCACTGACCCCGACTGCATCCACCGCGTCGGGCAGGATCATTTCGTCGTGGGCTGCGCCGGAGGGGATCATCGGGTAGCAGTTTTCGAGCTTTTCCACCACGCAGTCGAAGATGACCGGGCCGTCGTGGTCGATCATCTCGACGATCGCCGCGTCCAACTCGGCCGGGCTGCGGGCGCGGATGCCCTTGGCCCCAAAGGCTTCGGCCAGCTTGACGAAATCGGGCAGCGCTTCGGAGTAGGAGTGGGCGTAGCGGCCGCCGTGCAGCAGCTGCTGCCACTGGCGAACCATGCCCATGTACTCGTTGTTCAGGATGAAGATCTTGATCGGCAGGCGATACTGCACTGCAGTCGAGAGCTCCTGCATGGTCATTTGCACGCTGGCCTCGCCGGCGATATCGATCACCAGTGAACCGGGGTGCGCCACCTGGACGCCCACTGCGGCGGGGATGCCGTAGCCCATGGTGCCCAGGCCGCCGGAGGTCATCCAGCGATTGGGTTGATCGAAATGGTAATGCTGCGCAGCCCACATCTGGTGCTGACCCACTTCGGTGGTGATGTAAGTGTCGCGGTCGCGGGTGAGCTGATACAGCCGCTCCACCGCGTATTGCGGCTTGATCGATTCACCCGACTGCTGATAAGCCAGCGAGCGGCGCGCGCGCCAGGCGTCGATCTGTGCCCACCAGGTGGTTTGCGAAGCCACATCAGGGCGTTCGCCGCGCGCCTTCCAGGCCGCCAGCAGGGCTTCCAGCACTGCGGCGCAATCTCCCAGCACCGGCACGTCCACCCGCACATTCTTGTTGATTGAGGACGGGTCGATGTCGACGTGGATCTTCTTCGAGGCCGGCGAGAAGGCGTCCAGTCGGCCGGTCACCCGGTCGTCGAAGCGCGCGCCGATGTTGATCATCACATCGCAGCGATTCATCGCCAGGTTGGCCTCATAGGTCCCGTGCATGCCCAGCATGCCCAGCCACTGGCGGTCGCTGGCGGGATAAGCGCCCAGGCCCATCAGAGTGGAGGTGATCGGAAAGCCGGTCAGCTTGACCAATTCGCGCAGCAGCTCTGTCGCCCGCGAGCCGGAATTGATCACCCCGCCGCCGGTGTAGAAGACCGGGCGCCTGGCCGTAGCCATCAGTTCCACCGCCTGAGCGATCCGCGCCGGATCCGGCTCGGTTTGCGGTCGGTAGGTCTTGTGCACGATGTCGGAGCGCTCGGCATAGCGGCCGAGCTTGAACTGCACATCCTTGGGAATATCCACCACCACCGGACCGGGTCGGCCGGTGGTGGCAATGTAGAAGGCATCGTGGATCACTCTGGCCAGATCGTTGACGTCCTTGACCAGAAAGTTGTGCTTGGTGCAGGCGCGGGTGATGCCCACCGTATCGCACTCCTGAAAGGCGTCGGAGCCAATCAGATGGGTGGGTACCTGGCCGGTGATGCAGACCAGCGGGATCGAATCCAGCAGCGCATCGGTGAGCCCGGTGACCGCGTTGGTGGCACCCGGACCTGAAGTCACCAGCAGCACCCCGGCCTGACCGGTCGAGCGGGCATAGCCCTCGGCAGCGTGCGCCGCCCCCTGCTCGTGGCGGACCAGAATGTGTTCGATCTGATCCTGATTGAACAGGGCATCGTAAATCGGCAGAACGGCACCGCCGGGGTAGCCGAAAATGTGGCGCACGCCCTGTTCGAGCAGCGCCCGAACCACGATTTGCGCCCCAGTCAGCTGCTCGTCCTGCACTTGTGCCATGCCTGTGATCCTCACCCTTGACGATTGAATCCCGCCCGCCGCCAGATCAAATGCTGCAGCGCACGAAGTTTCACGATGGAATCACAAAAAAGGCTAGAGATGTCAACCTATACGAGGTCCGATACCGATTCCATGCTTCGAACGACTCGAGGCCGACAACACCCAACTATCTGTTTTTCCTATCTTTGCTCTTTTTCTCTGCCAATCATGAAATTTGCACCAGAATCGCGCATCTCCGCGGCCAAACTGGTGCAGCGCAATAATCCCGATCGATTCTTGCGCGGCGCACAGTTCCTGCGCATTGCACTTCGAGGTGCGAAAAGCGACTTGCGGGCTCCACGTAAATGTGATGATCTCGTTAACCGTGAGCGGTGGGCGCCCCGGTGCCCGCCGCCCGAAGCAAACCGGGACCACGGTCCCTGCCCCGCTCCCTTTCAAGGACCTGCCGTGAGCAATCGAATCATCAAGACGGGCCCGTCCCGCAAGCTTCCCCGTCGCCGCCCGCTGACCCTGGCGCTGACCGCCGCACTCGCGCACGGCGCCCTGATCGGGGTCGGCGTGGCCAACGCCCAGGAGGCCGATGAGGCCTCGCGTCTGGACGCCGTCACCGTGACCGCCACCCGGCGCGCCGAAAGCGTCCAGGAAGTCCCGCTCAACATCACCGCGCTCGATGGCGACATCCTTCGTGACGAAGGAATCGGCAATCTGGCCGAGATCGGGCGCAGCGTGCCTGGCCTGTATGTGCTCGACCAGGGTGGCCGGGCCTCCAGCCAAATCATCGTGCGCGGCCTCAACGCCGACCCGATTGCCGCCTCCGAGGCACTCGGCAATGGCGGCGGCGGCACCGTCGCCACCTATGTGGGCGAAATCCCGCTGTATGTGGACCTGCGCCTGGAGGACATCGAGCGAGTCGAGGTGCTGCTCGGTCCACAGGGCACCCTCTACGGCGCTGGCACCCTAGGCGGTGCGATCCGCTACATCCCCAAGCGTCCCTCCTTCGACGGCAACGAACTGCAGGTCCGTTCCAGCATCTATGATCTGGCCCACAGCAGCGATCTGGGTTTCTCCACCGGCGTCACCGCGAACATCCCGCTGTCGGATACCTTCGCCTTCCGTATGAGCCTGGACTATGTGGACGACCCTGGTTTCATCGACTACGACTTCCTGGTGATCAATCCCGGGGTTTCCGACCCGGAGCCGAACTTCAACGACCCCAACGCGGTGGCCGCCAACCTGCGGCGAAAGGAAGATGCGGACTTCCAGGAGATCCTCAGTGGTCGGGTGGGGCTGCGCTGGCAGCCCAATGAGTCGGTCGACGCCAATCTCACCTACTACTTCCAGGATCATGAATCCGGCGGCCGCACCCAGAATCACGAAGTGGCCTTCGGCACCGGCCGCTATACCTCCGCGCACCGCTATGAAGAGCCCAACGACCGCCGCAACGAACTGCTGGCGCTTGAGGTCGTCGCTGATCTGGGCTTTGCCGAGTTGACTAGCGCCACCGGCTATTCCAAGTACGACGAGGTGGGTCAGCGCGACCAGACCGACCTGCTGATCACCCTGGAATACAGCTACGAAGCTTTCCCCAGCTTCTCCGCCTTCACCCGCGAAGATCAGGAAGAAAGCACCTTCAACCAGGAACTGCGCCTGGTCTCCACTTCCGATGGCCCGCTGAACTGGAT
>JAGRJL010000844.1:0-762 GCA_020442775.1 Lysobacterales bacterium
GTCATGCCCCACCCTCGGTGAGTGTCTGGCGAACCTGCATCAGGGCGAAGCCAAGCAGGTTGAGTCCTTGCCACCGATTGGGGTTCTCCACGCCGGAATCATTCTTCGCCAGACCAATCCCCCAGACGCGATCCACCGGGCTCGCTTCCACCAGGATTCGATCACCGGTATTCCGAAGATAGTCCTGCAAACCCGAATGCTGCCGAAACTTGGCCAGATTGGCGCGCACGACAATCTCGAATCGGTGCGATTGCCAGCGCGATTCGTCAAAGCCCCTGACCTGACGCCCGAGCGCCTTGGCGGCCCCCGGATTGGGCGCAGTCAGCACCTTTCCGAGCGTTTCAGCATCACCAAACAGCCGCGCCTTCTCCGCCATCATGAAGTGCTCGGCGGTTGGGTAGGTGAGGCCATCGGCCGCGAATGGCGCCGGAAACCACTGGCTGAAGCAGGCCTGGGTCACCGCGTCCTGCCTGCCGCGATGCCCCCAGAAATACAGAAACTTGAGCGTCTCGCCGCGGTTGTAGCGAGTTTGCAAGTCGATCAGGAATCGGCGGTCGCTGGGATTGTTGGGCATTTGTCTTGGTTGGCGATGGCTGCGGATGATTTATCGCAGCGAACTCGGACAGACAAGCGATAATCGCCAGCGAGCGGGGAACCGAAACACTACACCGCCGAGATGACGCAGAGCTTCCTTCGGATACGCGGCGGCTGACTGGAATTCGATGGCGGAGGCTCGGGATCCGAGCGGCAGTGGCGGTCGGG
>JAGRJL010000844.1:871-2067 GCA_020442775.1 Lysobacterales bacterium
CCGTCGCCGTCATGGTCGCCGGACCAGACCACGTAGTAGCCGCCGCTGGTCGCCAGGGAGGTCATGGCGAAGGTGTCGAAAGGTCCGAATTCATTGCTCCCATCCGGGCCCATCACGCTCCAGCGCTCCTCGTCGCCAATCGGCTGCAATGACTGACTGGCGCGCTGAACAAAGACTTCAAACTCGAACACCGGATTGCTGCCCACCACCTCCAAGCCCTGGAAGGACACCACCAGATTGCCGCTGGCCTCGTCCAGCACGATTTGGGGAAGACGCGCATTGCCGCCGGTGGTGAAGGTCAGACGCTGCTGGCCGCCGAAAGGCAGACCGGTTGCGCCACCGGCACGGACGCCGTTGATCTCCTTGAAACCCTGAACCGTATCGGCCCGGTAGACCACCGCAAAGTTGCTGTCCACCGCGGTCACTGCAGGCTGCTCGGCCAGAAAGAAGGTGCTGCCCGCCGGGCCGACAGTGGTCAATCGCGCGTCGTCGGTACCTTCCGGTACGCCGGTCGCACCGTCAACCAGCTGACCGAAGATCTCCAGCTCGTTTTGTGCCAGACCGGCGGCCGGATCGTCGGCAGCCCACACCACAAAGTAGTTCTTGTTGACGGTCGAGTAGGCCACGTCCACGCGGGAACTGGTGGCAACCAGGCGCTCGCCGTCGGGCGTCGACGCAGAACTGATGCGCATGTCATCGCCGCCGATCTCATTGGCATTGGAGTCAAGGCGCTGGACGAAGACATCGCGCTGCAGGTCGCTCATCCCGACCCGGGAATCAGCGCCGATGTAGGCCACCAGAAACTCGTTGCGATCCGGGTTGAACGCCAGCTTCGGCACCAGCGCAGAGAAGTTGCTGTCACCGGGCCCACCCATTTCGGTGATCTGTCGGGTCTGCGCCATCCGCGGCTGCAGGTTGCTCGCGGAGAATCGCTGAGCGCGCAGCTCGTAGTGTGCGCCGATGGTCTCCGAGCACCACACCACCAGATATTCCTGGGTGCTGGGGTTGTAGGCCACCGTCGGGTCGGAGCTGTTGATCCCGGGGTCACCGGTGTCCAGACGAACCACCGGCCCCTGCGGCTGACCGGTTGTGGTGTCGACCAGTCGCCCGGCGATGATCGATCGGGCGGTCCCTCCCGGAAGCTGGCTGTCAAAACCAAACCAGACCACCATTGCCTGTCCCAGGTTGGGGTTGTA
>JAGRJL010000845.1:0-617 GCA_020442775.1 Lysobacterales bacterium
GAACGGTAGATCCCCCCGACGCTGTTGTTGGCCGCACTGCCTTCCAGGGTCTGACCACCCTTGGCGCAAACCACCAGCAGATTGCTGTCGTTGGGCGAGACCAGGATGTCGGTGATTTGGCCGCCGATGAACTCGTTCACCCCCAGAACGGTCCAGCTGGCACCGCCATCGACGCTCTTGAGGATGCCGACGCCGTAGTAGGAGCCGTTGCCTTCGCCAGTACCGACGTAAAAGACATTGGAGTTGTTCGGATCAATCGCCACTGCGCCCACCGCCAGCGAGGGCTGGCCATCGGTGAGTGGGGTCCAGCTGGCGCCGGAATCATTGCTGAGCCAGGCCCCGCCGGTGGCGGTGCCCAGCAGTAGCCGGTTGCTGTTGTTGGGATCAATCGCCAGGGCGCGTACCCGACCGCTCATCTGCCCCCAGCTGGGCGCCACGTTGGAATTGAATCCGGCCGGACCGACCAGGGTCCACAGACTGCCGCTGCTGGCTTTCGCACGACCCGCCACTTCGGCGATCTTTTCGGTTTGCGCCAGCGCCTTGAGTCGCGCACCGAGCGGGATGTGGTCGAGCGGATAGGCACGTTGCTTGTAGAACCATTCTGCTCGCGCCTGCGG
>JAGRJL010000845.1:721-2328 GCA_020442775.1 Lysobacterales bacterium
AGCAATCAGGTGCGGAACTGCAGAACTGCCAAAGCGCCAGTCAGCTGAATCTGCCCTGGCCGCGGCGGAAACTGCGGCCAATGCGAGCAGGGCCACCAGTGTGGTGATAGCGCCTTTTGCCAACGCCATGCCGTTCCGTTCCGCGGCTGCTCCCTCGATCTGCACCACACGACACTGCCCAGCATTCCTGTTCATGCTCTGACTCCCCTAGCCTGACTTGTCTCTCTCCAATGCAGCCTGCTGAACCACCTGATCGAAGCCAGTGTTGCGACTGGTGGGCCCGCGGGTGCCATCGAGCGGCGGTCGAGTGCTTGTCCCTGAAAGCCGCAACGGGTCAGATTCGATGCGACAACGCTAGCACTGTGACGATGCCGCAGCCTGCAGCGCAACGATTGGCAACAATCGATGGAGAGGGCGCATCGCTGGTCCGCAATTCGCCACGCAAAGGCGATTCGATTGAGGTCACGGCAGCTCCGGGACCAACCTGTTAAGGCGGATGCGGCAACCTCGGCTGACCAGGTCCGCACGCAAGCGATCGCCGCCGGGTCATTCGGACCAGTTGCCAGCAAGCCCCCCGAGGCTTGGTCCTCGCCGCCCCACGCGCAGCGCCCCCGGACGAGGCGCTGCGCTGCCAGCCTACTGCGGCACGCTGACCACCGTGGCGCCATTCTGATCGAGCAGCCGCAGGCGCAGGTCGCGCGCGCCGCTGGGTCCATACCTGGGCGCCGAGGACACCTGGATGCTGGTGCTATGCGGGGTGGAGATGCAGAAGCCGGCAAAGCCGGACACGCCACCGGCGGGGTTGATGGCGTGATAGCCGCCGACCACCACGCCGCCCTGGAATCCGCCGCCCGCGCGATCAACGAAGCTGGTGGTCAGCGAGAAGAAGAACTGACCTTCCGGGGCGCCGCCGGCGGCACTGGCCGGGAATCCATCCACTTCCACGGTCGACACGTAATAGCCAGGCTCTACCACCACCGAGTCTTCAAAGGCCCGCGCCAGAGTCAGATTGGCCGCGGACTGGTAGACCGTCATTCGCCCACTCTGAGTTTCCCTGGCGATGGTAATCCGCACCGGCAAACTGCCATTGCTGTCGCTGGAGGGACTGCCGGTCAGGGAGAGATTCAGGCGCTGGTTCTCCTGCGCCGGGTTGGTGATGTTGGCGCCGGCAAAGCCCGCCTGGCCCACATCCACCAGCCCTCCGAAGTTCAGCCCGCCCTGGAGATCCCGTGTGCCTGGCGCGTCCAGCGCCAGCTCGAGTCCCCACAGGCCGTTGCTGACCCCGTCGCCCGGGCCATCGTCGATGGTCGACGTGAAGTAGCCACTGGGACAGTTTGCATTGGGCGGATTGGGCGCCGGCAGCGGCTGACCCATGACGACCGGCTGATCCACCGCCCCCCCGCTGCCGCCGCCCCCGCCGGAAGTGCCGAACCCCACCTGGTAGGCGCCACCCGAGGCGCCGTTGAAGCTGGACACCCTCAGGAAATAGGTCCCCGCATTGAGCAACTGCTGGATCCGGAAATTGCGATTGTCGGCATCGCCTGCACCATCATCATCCTGCGCGATCTGGGTGCAGTTGGCATCGTAGAGGGTGCCGAAGGAATCGA
>JAGRJL010000105.1:0-2938 GCA_020442775.1 Lysobacterales bacterium
CGCCGCTGGACGAGGCCAACGTCGGGCGCTTCTCCGAGATGGTGGTGGAGATGAGCAAGACGGTGCAGTTTCTGGTGGTCACCCACAACAAGGTGACCATGGAAGCCGCCAGTCAGCTCGCCGGCGTCACCATGCGCGAACCCGGCGTATCCCGCCTAGTCTCGGTGGATTTGGCCGAAGCCACAAGGATGGTGCGTTAAGGCGAGTACCAGTAGCCAGTTCCAGTAGCCAGGAGAAGATGAGCTTGTGTTCTTCTGGCTACTGGAACTGACCACTGGAACTCGGCTCGCTACATCCACCCCCGGCGTTTGAACACCCACAGCAGCCCCAGCGCGATCACGGTCATCACCCCCAACGCGGCGAAGTAGCCGTAGTGCCACTTGAGTTCGGGCATGTACTCGAAGTTCATCCCGTAAAGGCCGGCGACAAAGGTCATCGGCACGAAGATCACGGTGACCACGGTCAGTACCCGCATGATGTGATTGAGGCGGTGGGCTGAGAGCGACAGATAGCCGTCCTTCAGATCCTTGCTGATCTCGTCCAGCAGGCTGGCCAGACTCTGGAGGCGTTCGGAGTTTTCGTGCAGATCATTCAGCCGTGAGCGGTTCAGCCCCACCTGTTCGCCGCGGTTGTCGATGAGGTTGCGAAAGCAGGCTTCATGGTAGCCGCCGATGCGCCTGAGCTTTTTCAGCTTGCTGCCGTATTCCATCAGTTCGGCCAGCAAGGCGTCGCTGGGGCGGCGCAGTAGTTCCAGCTCGACCGCCTCCAGGCGCTCCTCCAGGTTCAACAGAATCGGCAGATAGCGATCCAGCATCCGCCGCAGAATCGCGTAGAGCAGATCGGCGACGGTTTTCGGGGTTCGCAGATCACCGCTGTCTATCGCCCGGTTGATCGCCTCTATACTCGCCGAAGGGTGGCCGTTGCGGGTGATCAAGAGATTGTTTTTCCAGAAAAAAGCCAGCTGGATGGTGCCGAAGTTGATGCTCTCGCTACGCGCATCCAGTCCTCGCATCAGCAGGAACTGCCAGCCATCGGCCAACTGCTCGTATTTCGGTGGATGGCGCGCGCGCATCGCGTCATCGACCGCCAGTTCTTCGATCTGCAGGACTTCCTTGAGGAAATGGCTGTGTTCGGCCTGATCGCTCTCGCTATGGCCATCGAGGGCGATCCAGGTCAGCACCTCGGGCTGCTGGCTCCCGGCCATGGCTGGATCGAAGTCTGTCAAATGTTCTCTGGCTGCCTGGCTGCGCCACTGACTGATCGAAATCATGGTGGGTCCTCCTGGTCTAGGCGGTCAGGGTGCCACATGCGGGGTGAGCGGCGATTGACGGGATCACGGTCGAGTTCCGCACACGCTTGCGGTTAGCATCGCCGAATTGTGCAGAACGGACGGCGACGGTGGGGACAGGGCGATGAAACATCAGCGGTTGCTGGAGCAAATTCATCAGCAGGTGGGCGAGCTGATCGGCCAGGGCGAGGTGGCCAGCTACATCCCGGCACTGGCGCGGGTGGATCCTGATCAGTTTGGGTTCGCGTTGTGCGGAGTGGACGGCAGCGAAGCAAGCGTGGGCAGCGCGGATACGCCGTTCTCCATCCAGAGTGTGTCGAAGGTGTTCAGCCTCAGTCTGGCGCTGCAGCTGATCGGCGAACAGCTGTGGGAGCGGATTGGCCGTGAGCCTTCGGGCGACCCCTTCAATTCGCTGGTCCAGCTGGAGCACGAGCATGGCAAGCCGCGTAATCCCTTCATCAACGCGGGCGCCATCGCGGTGGCCGATCGCCTGGTGAGCCACTGTGTGGACGCCAAGCGCAGCCTGCTGGAGATGGTCTCCGGGCTGCTTGACTCGCCGGTGGACTACGACTACGAGGTGGCGGCTTCAGAAGCCGCCCATGGTTCGCGCAATGCCGCCACCGCGCACTTCATGCGCAGCTTCGGCAATCTGGACAATCCGGTCGAGGTGGTGCTCGATGTCTACTTTCATCAATGCGCGTTGACCCTGAGCTGCCGCCAGATGGCCCGGGCCTGCGCCTATCTCGCCAATGGCGGGGTCAATCCTGGGACCGGGGGACGCGTGCTCACCGAACGCCAGGTTCGCCGGATCAATGCGTTGATGCTGACTTGCGGTACCTACGATGTGGCGGGGGAATTCGCATTCATGATTGGTCTGCCGTGCAAGAGTGGCGTGGGCGGGGGAATCATTGCCACCGTGCCCGAACAGATGAGCCTGTGCGTTTGGTCGCCGGCGTTGGGTCCTTCAGGCAACTCGCTGGCCGGGACCAAGGCACTGGAGCTGTTCGCAGCCGAAGCCGGCGTCAGCGTGTTCTGAATCTGTCTGGGGCAAGTGGCCAGTTGCCGCAGCGCACCATTCCTCGGTAACCTTGGGAAGCACACACCCAAGGTCGGTCTTGCGGGAGGGCAGGATCGGCTTGGTCAACTGACTTTTGCCTGACAGGACTCTTGCCGCGTGTCCAATCCCTCCTGCGCCAGCGCCGACCAGCGCCTGACTCTGACCGTTCCCGCCGTGAGCGGCACCGAAGCCATGCTCAGCCCCGAGGCGCTGGCTTTCGTCGCCGATCTGGTGGCCAAGTTCGGCCCCGAACGTGATCTTTTGTTGCAGCGCCGCAGCGACCGGCAGGCCCGCCTGAATGCTGGCGAGCTGCCGGGATTCCTCGATGAAACCGCTGCAATCAGAGCTGGCGAATGGAAGGTCGCGCCGATTCCGGCGGATTTGCAGGACCGGAGAGTGGAGATCACCGGGCCGGTGGACCGCAAGATGGTGATCAACGCGCTCAACAGCGGCGCGCGCACCTTCATGGCCGATTTCGAGGACTCCAACGCGCCCAGCTGGAGCAACCTGCTGCATGGACAGCAGAACCTGTATGACGCAGTGCGCCAGCAGATCGAGTTCACCAACGAAAACGGCAAGCAGTATCGGCTCAA
>JAGRJL010000105.1:2989-3476 GCA_020442775.1 Lysobacterales bacterium
CACGTGCTGCTCGACGGCAAGCCCATTCCCGGCGCGCTGTTCGATTTCGGCCTGTTTGTGTTTCATAGCGCCCGGGAGCAGCTGGCTCGGGGCAGCGGACCGTACTTCTACCTGCCCAAGCTGGAATCCCATCTGGAAGCGCGCCTGTGGAATCTGGTCATTGACCACGCCGAGGTCACCCTGGGCCTGCCGCGCGGGGCGATCAAGTGCACCATCCTGATCGAAACCATCCTCGCCGTGTTCGAGATGGACGAGATCCTCTACGAGTTGCGCGACCACATCGTTGGACTCAATTGCGGCCGCTGGGACTACATCTTCAGCTACATCCGCGCCTTTCAGACCGATCCCAGCCGGGTCCTGCCCGAGCGCGGTCAGGTCACCATGAATTCCCCTTTCCTGCGCGCCTATTCGCAGCTGCTGATCAAGACCTGCCATCGTCGCGGGGCCTTCGCGATGGGCGGAATGGCGGCGCAGATCCCGATCAAGG
>JAGRJL010000106.1:0-19535 GCA_020442775.1 Lysobacterales bacterium
GCATGAAAGCATTGTCGAAGTATGCACCGGCCTGGTCCGGTCGGGGGTGATGAACGCGTCCAGAGTGGAGATTGAAGCGCTGGCCAACAATATCGCCATGGCCACCACCTTCTGGCTCAACTTTGAACAGATCCGACCGCAGATCGGCTCGAAGACCGAGCCTGATCTGGGTCGCGGCATCTATCAGGTGATGATGTTGCTGGCCGCCTATCTGCGCGAGGGTGAACGGCAGCATCTGAACGACCTGGCCGAGTCCTATCTCAACCCCTGAGCAAGGTCATCGGCGCACCCAGCCAACAAAAAAGCCCGGGCACATTGCCCGGGCTTTTCCGTGTAGGTGAGGCCAGCCAGCGCTGGGAGGGGGCGCGCTAGCCAGCCTCTTTTACAACTGGTGGTCTCAGGCCGCCTTCGCGGTGCCCAGAACGGTACTCTTGCGGCCGTTCTGCAGAGCCTTGACCTGTCGGCTGAGCTCAGCGACTCGCTTGCTCAGCTCAACGATGTCTTCCTTCGACGGCACGCCCATGCGGTCCAGGACCCGGGAGACGCCATTGCCGACGCGCTCTTCGATGAAGCTGAAGTTGTCGTTGGCGGCGGTCTTGACCTTGCCAACCACTTCCTCGACCTGCTTGCGCACGTCGCCGGAAACGTTGTTGGCCAGCTGCTGAGCACGGTCCTGGAGGCTCTTGGTCTCGTTGACCAGATTCTCGACGATCGCGTTGCCCTGCTTGCGGACCAGAGAGACGGCGCCCAGAGAAGCCATCCACAGATCCTGAGCGGAGCTGATGCTGCGCTTGGCAGGGGCTTTCTTGGTTCGGCTGGTGGTGACTTTCTTGGTAGTGATCTTCTTGCTCACTGTGCATTTCTCCAATGTTGATGAGTTGCACCTGGGAGCGATCTCCCGCGGCGTTGAGATCAGAATAGGGACCCGGACTAGAACAAACACACTACCGTCGACAGCGCCGACCAAGGCGCTGGGACTATCTCCAGCCGCGCCGGGTTGGTGCGGGGCTTGCACCCAAACGCGCTTTGCGGGACTCTGCGGTCCAACCCACCAGCGGACCGACCTGCGCGATGGCCAAGAAGAAATGGAACAAATTCCCCCACCCCGCCAAGGCCTTTGACTACAGCGGCAGCAAGCTCGCCAAGGCCTGGGACGACCTTCACGCAGGGGATCAGGAACCATTCCCGGATGCCGATGAGATCGGCGAACAGCTGGCCCAGTCGGCCGCGCTGGTCAAGGCGGCCGGGAATGACGCCGCGGCCATCGCCGAGCAGCTGACCGAGGCCTGGCGCTGCTTTCACCGCGGCGATTTCCAGCAAGCCACCGAGCTGGGCGAAGCCTGCTTCCCATTCGGTTCCACGGTCGCCAACAAGGCCAGCGGGATCTATGCCAACTATCTGGCAGATGAGGGTGACAAGGAAGCGCTTTACAAGGCTGCTGCCGATCGCTCCGAACGCGCCTCCAAGCTGCTGCCCGATGACACCAACGCCCACTACTTCCGAGCCTTTGCCCTGGGCCGCTTCAGCCAGTGCATCTCCATCGGCAAGGCGCTTGCGCAGGGCCTGGGCGGCAAGATCAAGGAATCATTGGACAAGGCACTGGCGCTGAACGACGACCACGCCGAAGCGCATACCGCGATGGGCCTCTATCACGCCGAAATCATCAGCAAGGTCGGCGCAATGATCGGTGGCCTGACCTATGGCGCCAAGGCCGACAAGGGTTTGGCTCACCTCAACCGGGCCCGCGAGCTGACCCCGGAGGCGCCCATCGCCCATATCGAATACGCCAACGGCCTGCTCCTGCTCTACGGCGACAAGAAGATGGACGACGCGGTCGAGGCCTACGAGCTGGCCGCCGAGCTCAAGCCGCGCGACGCGATGGAGAAGCTGGATGTCGAGCTGGCCAAGGAAGAGCTGAGCGAATAGCTAGTAGCAGTACCAGTAGCCAGTTCCAGTAGCCAGCAGAGCGAAAGAATCCCCGCGCTCGGAATCCGTCGCTAGCCCGAATTCGCGCTAGCGACGCAGCAGACCGAAAAATACCAACGCGCCGCGCGCGTTCACCGCTTTCCTGGCTACTGGCACTGGCTACTGGCACTCGCTCCTGACTACTGGCACTGCTCTAAGCTACTGCCGCAACGCCTCGATGGGATCCAGCCGGGCTGCCTTCTGCGCCGGGTAGTAGCCGAAGAACAAACCGGTAGCGACCGCGAAGCCGGTGGCCAGCAGGATCACCTGCAGGTTCAGCTCGATCGGCAGCGAGCCGTAGCGACTGGCCAGCATCGCGCCACCCACGCCGATCGCGATACCGATCACTCCGCCGCCCAGCGAAATCAGCATCGCTTCGGCCAGGAACTGCTTCTGGATGTCGCCTGGGGTCGCGCCGATCGCCATCCGCAGCCCAATCTCCCGGATTCGCTCGGTGACCGAAACCAGCATGATGTTCATAATCCCGATGCCGCCGACGATCAGTGAGATCGTCGCTACTGCCGCCAGCAGCATCGACATCAGTCGGGTGGTTTCGGTGCGGGCGCCGACCAGTTCGGTCAGGTTGCGTACCCGGAAGTCGTCCTCGCCGCCGGGCTCGATCTTGTGCAGCTCGCGCAACAGGTCATTGAGCGCGCTTTCAACCTCGGGCAGATCATCGGCGGTCGAGGTGCCGACGGTAATCCGCATCAGGGTGCCCGGCGGCATCTCCAGCTGACCCATCAGGCGCCGCCGGGCGGTCTCCAGGGGGACGAAAATGACGTCATCCATGTCGCCACCCCAGCCGCTTTCGCCCTTGGGCGCGACCTCGCCGATGACGGTGAAGGGCACTCGGCCGACCCGGATCATGGTGCCCACCGGGTCCGAGTCGCCAAACAGCTTTTCGCGCACGGTTTCACCAATGATCGCGTGGGTGGCCGCACCGCGGTAGTCGGCATCGCTGAAGGTGTCCCCGCGCGCCAGCTTCCAGTCGTTGACGATGAAATAATCGGCCTCAACACCATTCCACTGGGTCGACCAGTTCTGCTCGGCCGCGATCACCTGGGTACCGCCACGAATCATCCCGCTCACATAGGTGGCGCCGGGAATCCGCTGGCGGATCGCCTGGGCATCGCGGGTGGTCAGTGAGAAGCTGCTTTCGGCGCCCATCCTCACCCCGCGACTCTGGCCAAAGTTGGGCATCACCTCGATCCGGTTGCTGCCCAGCCGGGCCATGGTCTCGTCCAGCCGGGCCTGGGTACCCTGCCCCACCGAAACCATGATGATCACTGCGGCAATGCCGATGATCACCCCGAGCGCGGTGAGGGTGCTGCGCATCCAGTTACCGCGCAGCGCGTAGATCGCCATTCCCAGAATGTCGAACAGGGTGGCGCGACCGGACAGGGCAGACGCCTCCGTCGGTGCGCCGATCAGCGCCTCCAGGCGGCTCATGCGCCCTCCTTCGACTCAACCTCGACCAGATGACCATCGTGGATCTGCAGAGTGCGGTCAGCGTGGTCGGCCACTGCGGGGTCATGGGTAATCAGGATCACGGTATGCCCGGCGATCCGCAACTGCTCGAAAAGCGCCAGGATCTCCTCGCCGGTGTGCGAGTCCAGCGCGCCGGTGGGCTCGTCAGCCAGCAATATTGCCGGGCGATTGATCAAGGCCCGGGCAATCGCCACCCGCTGCTGTTGTCCGCCTGACAGCTCATTGGGCCGGTGTTCTGCGCGGTCGGCGAGCCCGACCGCCTGCAGCGCCCGCGCGGCGCGCTCTCTGCGCTGCGCCTTGGGAACGCCCACGTAGGTCAGCGGCAGCGCGACGTTCTCCAGCGCGGTCATTCGCGGCAGCAGGTGAAACCCCTGGAAAACGAAACCAATCTGGGTCCGTCTCAGCTCCGCCCTGGCGCTGGCGTCCAGATCGGCCACATCGACGCCGCTGCATCGGTAGCTCCCGCTGCTGGGCGTATCCAGGCAGCCGATGATGTTCATCAGGGTAGACTTGCCCGACCCCGAGGGACCAACGATCGCGACGAACTCGCCGCGCAAAATCCGTGCGCTGACCTGGTCCAGAGCCACCACTTCGGCCGCCGTACCTGCTGCATACACCTTGCTGATCGTGTTCAGCTCGATGACCGGGCTCATGCTCACCCGCGCTGTCTCTGAACGCCGGTGATGATCGTCAAACCCTCAGCCAATTCCTCGCCAATGACTTCAGTGTGGGTGGCATCCGAAATCCCCACCTGAACCCGTATGGGCGTCGGCTCGGGATCGGCTTCCGTCCACAGGTCCACCCAGCGCGCGGACAGCTGCTCGACAACCGCCTGATCGAAAGCCTGCCGTTGCTCGGGCGAGAGGGTGTCACGGAAGCTGCCATAGCCAGCGAGTATCCGCTGGGCAATCTGCTCCGGGCCAGGACGACCAGCGGAAACGCCATCGCCACCCGCGGGGCGGCCGCCGCCTTGCGCGCGCCGCTGGGCCATTCGCTCGGCTGCAGCGGCCGCGTCTGCATCAAATGCCTCGCGCTGCACCGCGCTCAGCGCCATCGTGGCAACGATCCGCTGCGGATCAATCCGTGGTCGACGCGAGTTCTGCGATTCCGCTGCAGCAGCCGGCTTGAAGCGCAGCGCCGCGTTCGGCACCCGCCAGACGTCGCGCTTCTTGGCCACCTCAATGGCCGCATTGGCGGTCATGCCCGGCAACAAGCTGAGATCGGCATTGCTCACGTCGATCACCACCGGATAGGTGATCACATTCTGGGTATTTGTCGCCGCCAGCCGGACCTGGCGCACATTGCCGCGAAACTGCCGTCCCGGGAAGGCGTCGACCCCGAACTCCACCGGCTGACCCTGGCGAATCTGGCCGACGTCGCTTTCATCGACCGACAGCTCGATCTGCATCTTCTTCAGGTCCTCGGCGATCTGGAACAGCACCGGGGTCTGAAAGCTGGCCGCCACGGTCTGGCCGGGTTCGACCTGGCGCAGCAGCACCACCCCATCGACCGGCGCGCGAATCTCGGTATAGGTCAGGTCCAGTTCGGCATTGGCCAACGCCGCCTGCCGCTGCTGAATACTGGCACGCGCCGAGCTGACCCGAGCGCGGGCCTGATCCCGTGCCGCCAGTGACACATCCAATTCGCTGCGCGAGACCAGCTGGCGCGCAACCAGTTCGGTCTTGCGGGTGTAGTCGGCCTCTGCATTGCGCAGATTGGCCTGGGCTTCCTGCAGCCCGGCCTGGGCGCTGGCCAGATCGGCTCTGGCCTGAGTCACCCTGGCCTGAAAGTTGGCTGGATCGATCCGCGCAATCACCTGATCCTTGAGTACGTGATCATTGAAGTCGGCATTCACTTCCAATACTTGACCCGACACCTGGCTGCCGATATCGACGGTGGAAAGCGCGGTGAGACTGCCGGTGGCGGAAACCGTCACCACCACATCGCCGCGCTCCAGTGGCGCGCTGCGGTAGCTGGGCGCCGCCGCTTCACTACTGCCGAAATACCACCATATCCCGTAGGCAAGCAGCGCTCCCAACGCCATCGCGCTGACCCAGCGCCCGCGCCTGGTTGAGGATCGAACTGTCATTGGCACCTTCATCAGTCATAGAATGCAGCTGCCATCTTCAACGTGCCTCGGCACAAAAACTGTCGCCCGAGTGCCACAATGAAGACTGCTGCCGTTCAGGCACTTGCGTAGCCTCCGCTACCGCGGAAGTCTTTTACCAGCAACTTCTCAACCGCGTGCGACGCGCGCCAACCGGTAGCGGCCTATGTTTACCTTCGTGTTTGTGGTTTTCCTGTGGATACTGTCGGTCTGCCTGCATGAATTCGCACACGCCAAGGTCGCCTACGACGGCGGCGACCTGAGCGTCAAGGACAAAGGCTATCTCACTCTCAACCCGTTGAAATATCTGGATCCCATGATGTCGGTGGTGATGCCGGTAGTTTTCCTGATGCTGGGCGGGATTGGCCTGCCCGGAGCGGCGGTCTATATCGACACCAGCAAGCTGCGCTCGACCGCATGGCAATCGGCGGTGGCGCTGGCCGGGCCAGGAATGAACCTGGCCCTGTTGATGGTCATCGGGATGCTGCTCAGTCAATCGCTAGTCAGTGCCGATCTGCGCCCGGCGCTGGCCTTTGTGGGGCTCTTGCAGGCCAGCGCCGTAGTGCTCAATTTGCTGCCCATTCCCGGATTTGACGGCTACGGCGCGCTGGCACCTCACCTGCCGCCCAGCTTCCGCGCTCAGTTCGAGCAGTTTGCGCGGCACGGAATCTGGGTCCTGTTTCTGCTGCTGTTCTTTGTTCCACCATTCGCCCGCGCCTTCTGGGGCATTGTCCGGATCCTTGCCGAAGCCTTCGGTGTGCCAATGGCAACCGCGTTTGCCGGCTACGACCAATTCAGGTTCTGGGACTAGCAGAGAAGGGCCCGGCGGCGAGGAATCTGCAATGCCGAGCAAGATTCGGAGTGCTGCGCCAGGGCCCGGTCGGGAGAATTCTGATCCAGGCGCTCCCGCCGGACCTGCAAACCGCTCATGAACCCAAAACTCACGCTACCGAACCCCGCTCAATGCTGGAACGCCATCGATCAACGCGACCCTGCCATGGATGGGGTGTTCGTTTACGGCGTGGTGACGACCGGCATCTACTGCCGACCTTCATGCCCTGCGCGCACCCCGAAACCGGAAAATGTGCGCTATTTCGCAAACACCGAACTGGCCCGCGAGGCCTCCTATCGCCCCTGCAAGCGATGCAAACCGGATCAGGTCGGCACTGAACTCAGCCGGCTGACCGAGGTGGCCGAGCACATCCGCAGCCACCCGGATCAGCGACTGGCGCTGAGTGATCTGGCGCGCCGTGCGCAGATGAGCAGCAGTCACTTCCAGCGCCGGTTTGTGGCGCACTTCGGCATCTCGCCCAGACAACTGCAGGAGTCCGTGCGGATGCAGCGCATGAAGACGGCGCTGCGAGCCGGGTCCGCGGTGACCGAGGCCGGGCTGGATGCGGGCTTCGGATCCAGCAGCCGGCTCTACGAACCGCCGGGGCGTCGACTGGGCATGAGTCCCAGGGCGTATAGCCGCGGCGGCAAAGGCGAGCGGATCGCCTACGCAATCCGTCACTCGGGCATCGGCATGCTGCTGATGGCGGCCACCAGCAAGGGAGTGTGCAGCGCGCTGCTGGGCGAAGATGAGGCGATGCTACTAAGGCAGCTTCGGGAAGAATTCCCGCAGGCCGAGATCGTCCTCAGCCAGGCGCAGCAGTCGGCCCAGCTCGATCTCTGGATCGATGCCCTCAATGCCCATCTCAGCGAGGGTTCGCCCTCCCCCGATCTGCCTCTGGACCTGCGCGGCACCGCCTTTCAGATCAAGGTCTGGCGCTTCCTGCTGGGGATCCCCAGCGGCAAGGCGGTCAGCTACAGCGAAGTCGCTGCAGGAGTGGGCAACCCCCAGGCGGTGCGCGCTGCGGCGTCGGCCTGCGCCGCCAATCGACTGGCGGTCCTGGTCCCCTGCCATCGGGTGTTGCGCGCAGACGGTGGTCTGGGCGGCTATCGCTGGGGACTGGAGCGCAAGCGCACGCTATTGCAGCTGGAGCGTCAGCGCTAGAACGATTTGGGTTCAACTCTGCCGACCCCATCGGGCAACACGACCGTTCCTTGGGCTAGCGGGACCGACCGGCTGGCCCTACCGATCATCAGGAGAAACACATGTCCTTTCGCATTCAGGGGCTGGCACCGAAGGCTTTCGAGCACCTGTTCGGCCTCGACCAGGCCGCTCTGCGGGCGCACCACGCGCGCCGCGTGGTGGCCGATCAGGCGCCGGGCTATCCAGACCGGATTCAGCTTCGTGATGCCATGCCTGGTGAATCGCTGCTGCTGCTGAACTACACCCACCAGCCTGCCGCCAATCCCTATCGCGCCAGCCACGCCATCTATCTGCTGGAGGGCTCAACCAGCGCCTACGACGAGTGCGATCAGGTGCCGCCGGCTCTGGCGCTGCGGACCCTGTCAGTGCGCGCCTTCGACGCCTGCGACGAGTTGATAGATGGCGACCTGGTGGAGGGCGCGGATCTGCCTGCGCTGGTGAATCGACTGTTTGCCAACCAGAATGCGGCCTACCTGCACGCCCACTACGCGCGCTACGGCTGCTTTGCTGCGCGCATAGACCGGGCCTGAGCGACGACCTTTGCCTGGTCGGCAGCCAATGACTTGCGACCGGCTGTCCAGGCTACACTGAGATCATCGAACCGGCGCGCGCAGCAATCGCTTGAACACCCCATCGACTACGGCACTGTCGAACCCCGAGCGAATCGCGCGCCGACTGCGCGAACTGCTCGAAGCGCTGCCGCCACAGCAGCTGCCGATCACTTATGCGCAGGCCGCCCAGGCGCTGAAGTTGACGCCGCCGCAGACCATTCACCGGGTGGCCCTGGCATTGGAGTGGAGCATGCAGGACGACGCCGCCGCCGATCGCCCGCTGATGGCCGCCGCGGTGGTCAGTCGGGCCCGCGGCGGTTTGCCTGCGCCAGGCTTTTTCGCCTGTGCCGAGCGACTGGGACTCTATTGTGGAGCAACCGATGGCGAGCAGGCGCGGGAGTTCCACCGGCAACAGCTGGAATCATGGCGGTTGTCCATGCATGTGCAGGGGGAAGATTGATGAGTTCATTCAACGCTATCGCGCTCACCAGGAATCTTGCCTGGCTCGCCGTGGTGCTATTGGGCGCAGCCGCCGTGGCTCAGGAACTGCGGGTAGAGGCAGACAGCAGTGCGATCCGGGCCGAAGCGGTACCGATCCAGCCACCACCACGAGATCCAGTGGGCGCCTGGCAGGTCGCCCGCCAGCAGGTGCCGCAAGGGGATCTGGTGCGCCGGCTTGCGCTGGCCAATCACGGCCTGTTTGTCTTCTTCGGGCCAGATGGCGGCGACCAGATCATGGCCAGTTTCGTAGGCTGGAGCGACAGCGGCTATCGACTTGATCGCCTGGAGCCGGCCGAATCCCGCGACAGCAGCATCTGCAAGGCCCCGGGCATCGCGCCCGAACGGGTCGAATCTGCAATACAGGCGCTGCTGATCGAGGGAACCTATCTACGCTACCGGCCGCAGCTCGACAGCCTGATACTGGAATGCCATGAGGATCGATTGTTCTGGAGCCTGCTACCGATTCCGCCGGAGGGTTTCCAGGCCGGGGTTGCGGTGACCACCTATTCGATCCCACTGCGCTCGGCAGAAGGCAACTGACAGTCAGCGGGGCCGCCCCAGCTCTGCGGCTGAAGCCTTTGAGAGTCATTCGCGGGCCTCATCGGTGAATTTCTATCTCATGTGCGACGAATGCAGTTGGCATTGCTACACTTTGAAGCGTTTAAAGTCGTCAACCGATTGAGGCCTGCCATGACTTTGAGTATTCGAAACCTCCGATTCGCTCCGGCCTTGGCGCTGCTTGCCGCTAGCGGCTGGGTATGTGCGCAGTCCTCCGAACCGCGCTTTCAGGATTACAACGACGGCACCGTCAAGGACAACCAGACCGGACTGACCTGGGCAGCCGAAGACAACGGCAACGACATCGATTGGCCCAAGGCGCAGCAATACTGCCAGTCCAAGGGCGCCGGTTGGCGCCTGCCCAACGTCAACGAGCTGCTGCGTCTGTACAACACCGAGCCTGATGACACCCAGGAGTGTGTAGGGCTGCTCACCTGCAAGATCACTCCCAAGATCAAGGTCTCTGGGCTGACCATGTGGAGCGCCGAGCAGAACACCAGCAGCGAAGCCTGGTATGTCTACTTCAACGACGGTCAGCAGTACGCCTATTCGGTCAGCAGCACCCAGGGCAAGCGCGCGCTCTGCGTGAAATAACCGCGCATTGATCTGATCTGCTCACGCGGGAGAGCGATCGCTCAGCCGAAGGGCGCAACCCCAATCAGCCAGGCGTGCCCGTGGAAGGCGAAAGCAGCCCATACCGCCAGGCCGACGACCAGGGTTATCGCGGTGGCCGCCATGGTCGGCGGCGGTTCCGCACTCGCCGACCCGCGCCGCCTGGCGCTGCGGAAATCAACGATCGCCCAGATCAGGAATGCTGCGAATAGCAGCAGCGAATGCAGCCACATGCCGACGAAGAGGTGGGCGAAGGCCCACAGCTTCACCGCGAGCAACGTTGGGTGCTTCAGCCTGGCACGGAAGTGATTGTTCGGACCCTTGGCGGCCACCAGCAGCACAATCGCCGGGATGGTCAACAGCGCTGCCAGGTGGCGCAATCCGCGCGGAGGCACCCACACCAGGGTGGGCGCCTGCCGCGCCAGTCCATAACCCCAGATCAGCAGCACAAAGCTGGCCAGCGCGAGCAAGCTGTAGATTCCCTTGTAGCGGGACAGACCCCAGCTGCTGATCTTCTGCTCGCGCCAGGCGGGTGCAACGACCCGGATGGAATGCAGCGCCAGGAAGCTGAGCAGCCCGGCAAGAAAAACCACCATCGCGATGCTCTGTTCCATTGATTCGCCCCAACTGATCCGGCCAATCGCCGCCGCGCACAGTCTACGCGATTGCCCTCGGCCCGGCGGCACGACGCTCCAGCCACCAGAGTCCTCCGCTCAGCAGCAGCCACAACGCAGCCCACGGCCAGCGCGGGCCGGGCACCGGCGTGGTTGTCGCAGTCTGCGAACGACTGCTGCTGGCAAGCAGTTGATTCCATTCGATCTGCTGCTGGGCGCGCAGGGCCGTGCCGTCATCTGGCATGCGCACAAAGAAGCTCGCCTCTCGCTCTCCCTGGCGCCATTGATGCCAACCGGGCTGAGTCGGCCAGTAGCTCAAGCAACCGTCTACGCCGGCCACCAGCTCTAACGCTTGCCCCGACGAATCTGTGACCGACGCGGTCGATCCCGCGTCACACCAGTCAATCCGTTGATTGACCCAGTGACGCGCCGTCGCTGGACTGACCCCGGAAGCAACGCCAAAGCGTGCCAGCGTAGCGACCAGATCGGCCCACAGCGAGGCGAAACGAGTCTGTTCGCCCACCAGCGTCAGACGATGGGTATCGCTGACCCAGAACACCCCCAGCCGGCCACTGCCTGAGGGTCGCCATACCCCGAGCGGCTCACCCTGCTCATCGAGCAACAGCGGTCGACCATCGACTGCGCTAAGCGCTAGCGTGCGTCGCTGGATCGGCGGCCCCATTTCCTCCACCCCTGCGCCCGCTAGCGCGGGCAGGCGGGTCACCCGGCTCAGTTCTACCGATCCGGAGCTGAAGCCCAGCTCCGCCAACCGCGCACTCATGGCAGCATCCGGCTCATCGGTAAGGCGCAGCAGCAGGCCGAGCCCGCCATCCACCGCGCTCAGCACTTGCGCCCGCTGTTGCTGACTCAGCCCCATCCAGCCGCGGTCCTCGATGATCACCAGATCGGTCCGCGCCAGATTGGCATCGCCAAGTGCTGGCTCACCCTGAGCCATGCTCATACGCGGACGCAGATTCATCCGACTGCTGAGCTGCAAGCCGGCGTCCAGCGCCCAGCGCCGCAGATATTTGCTTTCCGGATTCGGGCTCTCGCTCCACAGCATCAGCCGCAAGGGGTCGGCCGGCCGCACCAGCACTGGGACCTGGAGCTGATCGATCACGCCTTCGCCGGCGTCGGTCAAGGCCAGCCGGTACAGGTAGGACCCCGGTACCGGCGTGGTTGCGCCAAGCGAGAACTGGCCGTCGGCGTCAGCGCGAGCGGTGGCGACGACCTCGCCCGTAGGGTCAATCAGGCGCAGTTCGCCCTCCAAGGCTGCGCTTACCCTGCCCTTCACCAACCACATGCGTCCCGGTGCCGCCGCCGTCGGCGCCTGCAGCGCGATGATGCCCAGCGGCGGATCGCCTGGTTCGAAGACCACCGGCAGGTCGGCGGCCGCATGAAGGTCGCGTGCGCCCAAACCCTGACCCATCAGGCGAATGTTGCTAGCCTGAGGGAACTGGCGGCGCGCTGCGGCCAGATCGGCGACCGCGCTCACTCTCCCCTCGGCATCGCTGTAAACGCTGCCCGGCAGCGCGATCAGTCTTTGATCAGGCGCCGGTTCCGGCAGCGCTGCGATCTCGCCGCTGAGCACCACCAACGTCTGTTCTGCGCTCACAGCTTCGGGCGGGAAGGCCATTCGATGCGCAGCAATGCAGCTCGCGACCAGCAGTATCAGTCGCAGCAGCTTGGTCGCCCTGGAATCACTTCGCGGATGCAGCACTTCCGCGATCAGGCCGAAACAGACCAGCAGCACCAGAACCACGGCGAAGATCAGGGAGGTATCGATCATTGGGCCTGCTCCTGCAAAGCCCGCAGATAGACGGCTCCTGATTCCTTGTCGCCACGCCGCTGAGTGACGCCGGCGACTGGCGCCTGGAGCAGCGGCCACAGTCGTTCACGCAGCGCGGCTGCACACTCGGAACAGGCTGGATCACGGCTTAGGCGGTCCAGGGCCGCGAGCAATTCCAGGCCCCCGCTGAGCCCCTCCCCCTGTTCAGCCACCCATTGTTCGACGGCGGAGATCAGCGCCGGATCCAGTGGCGATGGCCGCTCGGCCAGCGCAGACCACAAAGTCCGAACTGGAGACTCCTGGTCCGCTGCGGTCAGGGTGTCACGAGGCCTGGCGAGGTCGCGGGTATCACCGCTCAGGCGCCGGCTAAAATCTATCGGCGGCAGTTCCAGACCTACCCTGGCCAGGTAGATTCGGGACGCCTGCTGCGCCTGCTTGATGTATTCCAGCGCGGCGTATTCGAATGGCAGCGCTGCTTGCGGTGCGGCGGTGCGCAGCTGTTCCTCCGCTCGCCACATCTGGTCCAGTGCCGCCTTCAACAGCCGCCGCGTTCTCGGATCAAACAGCGTGGTGGCCTCCGCGTAATCGTGGGTATGGCCGTAGGCCGCGAGCACATCTTCGGCAACACCGAAAGTCGCGCTCTGGCCAGGCTCGCCATGATCGTGACCGTCGTCAGCATGATGCTCCGACGCTTCGCCGGGCCGGTCGGCCACTTCTTCAGACTCCTCACCGAGAAACTGTCCGTAGCGCAGCCTCAGGGTGTGCTGACTGATCCCGATCTCGTTGGACTCCGACGCGAACTGCTCATGGCTGAGCTGCGGCCGCCGCTCCAGCAGATTCTCGGTATCGATAATGATCTGTCGCTGACTGCGGAACCAGGTGGGCATCACCCGCTGGACCACCCCATCGATCTCCCCGACTTCGGCACTGAGCTCCGCCGGCCAGCGCAGGATGTAGCTGGCGCTGCGGGCAAGCTGCGGCTGCGGAGAGCGGTTGTCGGCGACGCTGAGGCGGATGATCAGATCATCGCCGCGAGCAAATCCATAGGCGCCAAGCTGCAGATTCTGCGCATAGCGGCGACTTTTGGCATCACCCTCGCCGCGCAGCCTCAGCTTGCGCTCGCTGACTTCCACCAGTTCGCCGCTACCCTGGGCCAGGGTGATGGTCAGTTCGGCTACGCCCAGACCATGGTCGTCGCTGACCTCGAAACGCAGCGGCCAGTGGCGACGCTCTTGCTCCAGGATCGTCAGATTGCGCTCCGGCTCGATCACGGTGATCTGCGGGGGCAGATCGGGAATGACCTCGATCGCCCAGTTCTCGCTGCCTGACAGCGGCGGAGCCCCACTGATTTCCAGGTAGTAATAGGTGGATTTGGCGATGGTTTTTTCCGCCCGCCAGTGACCATCCTCGGCCCGCGACAATGCCAACTCGGAGCGATCGAGAAACTTCAGCGTTGCTGAAGCCGGGCTGGGATCGATCTGCAGGTCCCACTGCAGCAGCGAGCCTTCCGGCACTTTCAGGTCCAAGGCATTGCCTGCGCCAGGCTCGATCCCGGTATAGGCCGGCGGCTGTACCCGAATCAGCGCAGGCCCCAGCGTGGTATGGGTGGGCGTGGAGATCTGATCGGCCCGCTCCACCACTGACGCCGCCGGCACCGACGCAGCCGGCGAGCGATAGAGCACCGCCATCAGCAGCGCAGCGCTAACCAGGGCCAGACTCAGGATTTTCGCCCAGGGCCACGAGGGCCGCAGGTCCGGCAGCTCGACCTGCGCCAGCCTGGCCAGCAATCGCTGCCGCTGCAGTGGCGCCAAACCGCCCCTGCCCTGATCGAGGTCAAACAGCAGCGCGCTGGAGTCCTCCAGTTCGGCACAGTGCAGGTCAAGGCTTCTGGCCAGCCACGCCAGATCCATCCGCCCCACTCGAATCACCGTGATCACGACCACCACCAGCGCCAGCAGCACCGCTGCCGGCAGCCATGGCATGGTCTGACCGGTCACTGCTGCCGCCAGCAACAGCGCGGTCATCGGCAGTGCCAACATCACCAGATGTATGCTGACCGCGCGCCAGCGCGCTGCCAGCATGACCTTCGCGAGTTGTCGGGGCGCGCTCATTCCCGAACCACTCCGCGCCAGTGCGCAAGCAGACGTTCAAGCGCCAGCAAGATCAGCAACACCCACAGCAGCGCCGAATCCAGCGGCCGTTGACGGACGATGACTTCAGCGCTGATCTGTTCCGGCCGCAGGTTGGCCGTCACCGCCGACGCAAGCCCGGGCAGCCTTGAGCGGGTCCAGCTTGCGACCAGCGCCGGGAAGTCGGGATCGAGGACTTCGGCAAAGTTCGCGGCAGTCAGGGGCAGATCCGGCTGCAGCAGCCAGCCGGCACCCTGGCGCCGTGCCAGCAGCTGCCGCTGTGAGCTTGTGCTGCGCCAGACCGGCGTACCCAGCACCTCGGTCGGTGCGCCCGGCAGCCAGATCAGGGTGCCGCCCTGGACCAGCCAGTCTGCCATTGCCGGATCTTCCAGCGGCGGGTTGTCGCTCAACCACCAGACCACCTGTGAGCCGGCCGGAACCGGCTGTGCCAACGCCGCGCTCTCGGCCACCACGCCGGGGAGACTGCTGCCGCGCTCGGACTCTGCCGTGGGCGTGAGTACCGAGATCGCCGCGCGCAGATAGCGGATCGACGGATGCTGAGGATCATCGAGCCGAATCGACCAGTGGGCCGGAGCCCGCGCAGTAGCGCTGGTCGAATTTTGCTCAGCGACCACTTCGAAAACCGGCTGGCGGCGCAGCTGCAGGCGTTCGGCGTCAAAGCCGGCAACCACGGCGGGCATCCGCACTACCATTTCAGTCTCCGCCGGCAGGGCCGCGTCCAGCTCGCGCAAAAGGCTGGAGATGGCGCCCGCATCAGCACTCGGCTCTTGCTTGATCGGCGGGAATCCCGGTGCCAGCCAGCGGTATTCGGTCGAATCTTCTTCACTGCTGACCGGTGCCGCGAGCGCCGGATGGGTGAGCACCCAGCGCGGCGCATCGTTGAACTCGCCGCCCACCGGCTGCGCCAGCAGCACCGCCACCAGCGCAACCAATGCCATGCGCAGCGCCAGCAGCAGCCACTGCTGCAGACGCAGCCTGCGTCGCGGTCTGACCGCAGCGGGCAGCCAGCGCAGGGCGGCAAAGTCCACCGGATCGCGCTGCAGCTGACGCTGCAGGTGAATCAGCAAGGGCAGCGCCAACCCGAGCAAACCCAGCAGCCCCAACGGTGCGAGCAGACTCATCCGCCCCGCCCTCGCCGACTGGCGCCAAAGCGATCCAGCAATGCCTCCTGCAGCGGCTGGTCAAGATAGTGCGCCGTATGTCCGACGCCGGCGCCGCGCAGGCGCTGTTGCAGATCTGCCTGGGCCTGCTCGAAGGCGGCGAGAAAGCCTTCCCTGGCAGCGGGTCCATCGGTCAGCAATTCGGCGCCAGTCTCGGGATCGATGAAGCGGTGGCCCTGACCGAAGGGAAAATCCCGCTCGTCGGCGCAGAGCAGCTGAATATTGTGAACTTCGCGCGCACCCTTGCTCAGCCGTTCCATCAGATCGATCGCAGCCGGATCCAGATCATCGCTCAGCAGCACCACCAGATCATGAGCGGCGGTATGCGACCACATCGGCTCCAGCTGCGTGCCCGATGGCCATTGACCACGCGCCGCCATCTGTTCCAGCACCAGCAGGCAGCGGTCGCGCTGGCGCACGCCATTTCCGGCAGGGATCAACTGTAGCTGATCGTCGCCGAGCAGGATCAAGCCGAATCGATCGCCCTGGCGCAAGGCCACTTCCAGCAGCGCGGCCGCCAATATTCGCGCCGCTGCCAGTCTCGGGTAGTCCGCGCGCCGCTGATCGGATTGCCCCATCGACGCCGAGCAGTCGATCACCACCCACAGGCGCAAAGCGCTGTCGCGCTCGGCTTCGCGCACATAGTGCCGATCCGATCTAGCGTAAAGCTTCCAGTCGATCAGCCGCGGCTCATCTCCCGGCTCGTAGGCACGGTATTGCGCGAACTCCAGCCCGGAACCGCGATTGCGGCTGGTCTGAAGCCCGAAGCCCAGCGTCTGCGCGCTGATCCTGGTGGCCAGGCGCAAGCGCTTCAGATGCGGTCGTAAGTCGGCAGGAATCAGGTCCACCGGACGCTATGGTCTCAATCAGCTGGGGAAAGGAACGCCATCAAGCAGCGCCTGCACCACTTCGTCGGCGCTGCGCTGCTCGGCCTCTGCCGCGAACGACAACAGCAGTCGATGGCGCAGCACCGGCGCCGCCAGCGCGCGCACGTCGTCCCGGGTGGCGGCCAGGCGGCCATGCAGCAGGGCCCGCGCCTTGGCGCACAGCACCAGCGCCTGCCCCGCGCGCGGGCCGGCACCCCAGCGTACCCAGCGATTGACCGGCTCCAGCGCTCGTTCGCCGGGGCGACTGCCTCGCACCAGCGCATTGATCCAGCTCATCACGTCCGCGCCCAGATGTACCTGACGCGCCAGTTCCCGCAGCGCAAGCACATCGTCTGCGTGCATCACTTCCGGCACCACACCGCGCTGACTGCCGGTGGTCTGCTCCAGGATTGCCTGCTCCTCGGCCTCGCTGGGATAGCCCACCGCAATATGGAGCAGGAACCGGTCCAGCTGTGCCTCCGGCAAGGGATAGGTGCCGGCCTGCTCCAGTGGATTCTGGGTCGCCAGCACGAAAAAGGGCTGCGGCAGCTGATGGGTGACGCCGGCATAGCTGACGGTCTGCTCCTGCATCGCCTCCAGCAACGCCGCCTGGGTTTTGGGCGGGGTGCGATTCAGCTCATCCGCCAGCAGCAGATTGGTAAACACCGGACCCTGCTGGAACTTGAACACCCGGCGCCCGGTGCCGTGATCTTCCTCCAAGATCTCGGTGCCGATGATGTCACTGGGCATCAGATCAGGGGTGAACTGAATTCTCCTGAAATCCAGGGCCAGGGCCTGGCCCAAAGTGCGCACCAGCAGGGTCTTGCCCAGCCCGGGTACTCCTTCAAGCATGCAATGCCCGCCGGCCAGCAGTCCGATCAGCAGCTGTTCGACCACGTCGCTCTGACCCACCACCGCCTGGCCGATCGCCGAGCGCAGGGAATCCAGCTTGGCCAGCTGAACGCCGACTTCCGACTCACTGATTTGTGCAGACATTGCCTTACTCCATTTTCAATTCTGGTCGGCCACCAAAGGCGTTCCGTCGATCTGCCCGGCATACGCCCCGCCGGTGAACGGGCGCTACTGGCGCGAGCCGTAACGAGATCAGCGATCAACTGGTCAGCGCATAGACCACGATATTCACCGAGAACTTGGTGTTGTCCTCGGCCAACCAGCGCTTGTTGCGCCAGTCATAATCCCATTCACAACCGTAGTCCTTGTTGCTGTAGAGCACGCCCAGACGACCGTTGATTTCGATTCCCTTCAAATAGTCATGAACCAGATCATCACCCCAGCCGTTGAGCTCCATCGCGGTCGCTGGCGGGCCATCGAACTGGAAGAAGCTGCTGTAGATCGGATGGCGTTTGGGCAGCTTGCGCAGCGCGCTGGAGCCGAAGATCTGCGCCATCTCGGCTTCGAATGAGCGTGCGAACAACCCGTCGATGTCGTGATTGCAGTCATCAACAAACACAAAACCGCCATTGCGCACGTAGCTTTCGAAGTTGCGCCGCTCGTCGCGGTTGAACTCGACCAGCTTGTGACCCGAGAGATAGCAAAAAGGCGCGCCGAGCATCTGCGGATCGGCCAGCGCCAGCACCCGTTCGTTCGGATCAACCCGCATCTGCGTGTAGTCGATCAACGAAGTCAGAATGTTCGCCGGCATCCGCTCATCCACATTCCAGTCGCCGGAGTCGTACATCAACCGGGTCAGCCAGAAATCGTAGTCCGCCGATGCGGCGCGCACGGCACCCGGAAGGGAGGCAGCGAGCGCCGCGCTGGCGGCGGATTGAAGGAAGTGGCGGCGATTCATTGTTTAGGGCCCAGGCAACAGGGCCCGGGGCCCAGGGAGCCGGACGCTTGGCTGTCCGCGCGCAATGATCGAAAAAACCAGCTGGGCCCTGGGCCCTGCACCCTGGGCCCTTGCACTATCCAATACTCCGCGCCGTACTGATCACATTGATCTGGTTGAAGCGCGCGGTGGCGGCGCCGTGGGAGACTGCGGACACCTGCGGCGGCTGGCCCTTGCCGTCGAAGAAGGAACCGTTGAGGCGGTAATCGGACTGATCGCAGATCGCCACGCAGGCATTCCAGAATTCCGGCGTGCGCATCTGGTAGGCGACATCTTCGATCGGCTTGGTGATCTTGCCGTCCTTGATCTCGTAGAACAGCTGACCGCCGAACTGGGCGTTGTAGCGCTGCTGGTCGATCGAATAGGAGCCGCGTCCGAGGATATAGATGCCGTTTTCGACATCCGCCACCATCTGCGCCGGCGTCAGTGCTTCCTTGCCCGCCTGCAGCGACACATTGGGCATGCGCTGGAACTGCACAGACGACCAGGAATCTGCGAAACAGCAGCCGTGCGAAGCCTTCTCACCGATGATATGAGCCTGATCGCGGATCGCCTGGTAGTTCACCAGCACGCCGTCCTTGATCAGATCCCAGCGCCTGGTTTTCACTCCCTCATCGTCGTAAGCCACCGCACCGAGGCTGCCTGGCTGGGTGCGATCGGCAACGAAATTGACCACCTCCGAGCCGTACCGGAAGCCGCTGTCGCGCTTGTCCAGCGTGGCAAAGCTGGTCCCGGCGAAGTTGGCCTCATAGCCGAGCACCCGATCCAGCTCCAGCGGGTGGCCGACGCTTTCGTGGATGGTCAGGAATAGATGGCTGGGATCGAGCACCAGATCGTATTTGCCCGGCTTGACCGACGGCGCCTTGAGCTTCTCCTGCGCCTGTTTGGCGGCGGCGCGCGCGTCGGCGACGATGTCGTAGCGATCGCCATAGATCTCCACCCCGCCCGGCATCTGCAGTCGGTCATCCGGCCCGCCGTCAAGATACTCATAGCCCATGCCAACCGGCGCCGAGAGCCCGTTGCGGCTGCGGAACTTGCCCGACTGCTTGTCGGTGGCGGTCACCGTAATTGGCGCCCACAATCGATGCACGTCCTGGTCGATGTAGGAACCGTCGGTGGAAGCAAAGTACTTCTGCTCGTTGACCAGGAACAGGGTGGAATTGACGAAGCTGGCGCCCGCATCCAGCGCGGCGGCGTTCACGCTCAGCAACAGATCCACCTTGTCCTTGAGCGGCACCGCCATGGCGTTCTTCGCTATCGGTGTGGCCCAGGAGACCTCGCCCACGCCCT
>JAGRJL010000106.1:19616-20215 GCA_020442775.1 Lysobacterales bacterium
TGGTCAACTCGTTGGTGGCGGCAAAGCCCCAGGTGCCGTTGGCCAGCACCCGAATGCCGACCCCGGTGGATTCGGTGTTGACCACGTTGTCGATCTGTCGTTCGCGACTGATCACGAACTGCTGCAGATAGCGGCCGACCCGCACGTCACAGTAGCTCGCGCCGGCCTCCTGCGCCGCAGTCATCGCGGTATCCGCCAGCGCCTTCTTCGCCGCCACCGCCAGCTTCCCTTCGACCAGCGCCTCCGCCGCGATCAGACGACCACTCACCGGCAACAGCAGAGCACCGGCCCCAAAGCCGGTGATGGTCAGAAATTGGCGTCGCTGCATGTTGGACTCCCAGGTGTGGATCGGGAGGAACGCGCAAGACCCGAGCACGTCCCCTCATTCTGCGGTCGATGCCCGGTTCAGCAAGCCAGGAGAAACGGGTCTTGCCCGCCTTCCTGGCTACTGGAACTGGCAGGAACTGCCCCTAGACTGCATCCGACAACGAGGTAAAGGTGAAGTCACGGATCTTCATCGCCGGGGTCATCATCACGATCGGCTGACCGCCACCCGGGCCGCCGCCACCGATGGTCGAACGTTCGGGCAAGCCCAGCTC
>JAGRJL010000106.1:20306-21391 GCA_020442775.1 Lysobacterales bacterium
GTCAGCCCGGTCAGCAACACCGTTTGCGGGTCAACCATGCGGATGTACCAGGTGCGGGTCACCAAGATCCCGCGCTTGGTGCTGGCTACCAGCTCGTCGGTGGTCTTGCTGCCGCCTGCGATGAGGATATTGCCCGGTTGGGCGGGTGCGTCCACTTCCTGCTTCTTGGCCCAGTAGCGGGAGTAGTTCAGATAGTTGACCTTGCCGTCCTTGACGATGTCGAACTTGGTCCGCGCGCGGTTTTCCTGGTCCCAGGGCTGCACCGGTGCTTCGCTGTCCCAGGGATCGGCGGTGATGTTGATCCGCTTGTCGAACAGCTGCTCACCCTTCTTGGTGCCGCCGCCCTTCTTCGACAGGAAGCTGCGACCTTCATCCGCCTGACGGGCGTCAAAGCCGAACATCATGAAGCCGATCAAGCCCGAAGCCGCCGCCGGCTCCAGGATCACGGTGTACTTGCCGGGCTCGATGGCCTTGGCATCGACCGAGCCCTTGGCCTTCTTGATCGCACGCGCCACTTCGGACTTTGCGTCGAACTGGCCGACGTCGGCCAGATTGCGATTGACCCAGCCCGAGCCGGTGCCGTCGTCGGTGCGCACGGTGCAGGTGAAGTCCACCGTGGTCGACTTGTGNNCCGAAGTTGCCGGTGCTGGTGGCAAAGGCGGAGAAGGTGGTGTTGTCGGTGAAAAACCCGGCAGCGACCAGCTTGTCCTCCTTGCACGGCTTGATCGAATCGATCGCGACCTGGGAGCGGTATTCCGGGTCGACTTCGGCCGATGCCTTGACAAAAGCCGGTGCCGAGGCCTTGTAGTCCTGCTTGCCAAGCGCCGGCATGAACTCGTCGTTCTCCGGCGCCAGCTTGGCCAGTTCCTCGGCGCGGGCCACAACTCGCGCCAGGGAGGCGTCATCGAACTCGTTGATGGTGGCGATACCGACCTTCTTGCCGTAGGCCACCTGCACCGCCAACTGAATATCGCTGACGATGCCGCTGGTGGAAACGTTGTTCAGGGCAAAGCGCACATTTCCGTCCTTGGTGCCGGTCAACGTGGCGACGCACTCGTCCGCCTTGGACAGCTTGACCACCTTGT